>DAITPE010000073.1:0-14013 GCA_036833775.1 Pyrinomonadaceae bacterium
AATTTAAAAATAGAGCCGAATTGTGTCGGCTTACGGTTTCAGAAAAAATCTCCGTTCTGCAAAGAATTTCTCAAAACGATTTTTTCCGAAACTTTTGAAAATTAATAAATAAATACCGGAGAAAGAAATGTTTGGCAAAAGAAACTCCCAATCTGTTAGCCTGCGTTTAGAAAACTGTGTAAGTTTTACGCTCAAAGTTGTTTTGATCGCCGTAGCGTTGATCCTGACAATTTCACTCAATAATTTGTTTGTTTACGGTCAATCGAAAATCAAAACCGTTCAAAAATCAGCAAAACAAATTGCGACCGACATTAGGTTAAGCGATTTCCAAGCAGAAAAATTTGCCGATGCCGTGCAGATCGTTTGGAGTACATCGTTTGAATCTAAGATTGTCGGTTTTCGTGTTTGGCGCGAAGATAAAGGCGTGTCGGAACTCGTGAATGAAAGTTTGATTCCGGCGAGCTTGATGAAAACCGCGAAAGGTTTTTCGGAACTCGGCGACGATTACCGAACTTTCGACCGCGAAGGAACGGCTAACAGTTTTTATCGGCTCGAAGCGGTCAAAGGCGACGGCACGAGCCAATGGTTCGGCTATTACAACGTCAAAGCCGATTCGATGAATTCGTTCAAATCTTTGAATCTTCCCGATCTTTCAAAACCCGAAAATCAGCCGACGGGAAATATGGGACAAATCGATAAAGTCGCATTTGCACCGCAGCAAGTCGGCAATTTGAAAGCCGAAAGTCTTTCAAACAACGACGCGGGATTATTAACGAACGACAATTCGGCGATCAAATTCGAGGTCAAGCAAACGGGCTGGTATAAGATTTCGGCGGACAGCTTGGCGCAAAACGGTTTCAGCCAGCAAAACTCGGATCAATGGAAACTTTACACCGACGGCATCGAACAGCCGATGACCGTAAACGCGGACGGTTCGATCGAATTTTACGGAACGTCGATCGACACGCTTTATTCGGGAACGCATATTTATTGGCTGACGGCGGTCGGCGCGACGGGCAGAAGAATCGCTAAAATGTCGGAAAATTATAATCCGTCGGCAGTCGAAACTTGGACGCGCGTCGTGGCGGAAAGACGTGATCGTCTTGAACGTGCCGGCGGAGTTTTGAACGGCGACCGTGAAAATTGGTATTCGGGTTTGGTTTACGGAAACGGTTTTACGCAGCAGATAAATTTGCCGAACATTGCCGTCAATAGCGGACAAACGGCGACTTTATATGTCGATTTTCAAGGAATCGGAACGGTCATTCACACGATGAAGATCATCGTGAACGGCGTTGAGGTCGGACAGACGACATTCAACTACACGAACCGCAAAGAATACAGCATCACGCTTCCACTCACGAATTTTGTCGAAGGCAACAACACGGTTTTGCTGAAAGGCTCAACCACTTCTGATTTGAGTTTTATCGAATCGGTGCGCGTCAGTTATCCGCGTTTGAACATTGCTTCAAATGATCAGTTGGATTTCAGCGCGGCAGCGGGAACGGCGGTGAAACTGAAAGGTTTCGCTTCGCCGAATGTCAGAATCTACGATCTCACCGACACCTTGAACATCAAAGATTACGGCGCGGAAACGCATCTCGAAACGGACGGAACATATTCGGTTTCGGTTTCGGCGGCAGGTTCGGCGCGTGTGATGAAAGCTCTCGGCACGTCTTCGGCGATGCTGACTTCGGGCGTGGTTACGAAAAACGTTGCTTCCGATCTGAAGAACACGGCAAACGGCGCAAATTTCGTGATCATCGTTGCGAAAAAATATCAGAAGGCTTTCTGGGGAATGAAGGCGATTCGCGAACAGGAAGGCTTGAGCACGAAATTGGTTGACATCGTCGATATTTACGACGAATTCAACAACGGGATGAAAAGTGCGCAGGCGATCAAAGATTTTCTGCAATACGCTTATCAAAACTGGGCAGTCAAACCGAATTTCGTGATGCTCGTCGGCGATGCGAGCGTCGATCCGCGCAATTTTTCGGGGCTTGGCGGCGACAATGCCGATCTCGTTCCGACGTTTTTCACGGATACTTGGGACATCGAAGCCGTTTCTGATGAACTTTTCGTCGATTTCAACGGCGATTACGTCGGCGAAATGGTGATCGGCAGATTGCCCGTCAGAAACTTGGACGACATCGAAACAGCCATCAACAAAATCTTGACGGTTCAGCCGATGACCTTGAGCCAGCTCAATCAGCGCGGATTTACCTTCGTCGCCGATTCGCTGATCGGTTGGGATTTTGCCGCCGGAAACCGCCGCATTGCCGCCGGAGTTCCTGCCGCAATTACGCCGTATTACATCGACAAAGGTTCGCAGGCGACGAGTGTCGTGCGCGATCAGATTTTGGCGAAGATCAACGCGGGAACGGCAGTTTTGAGTTATTTCGGACACGGAAACGTCTATAATTGGACAAACAACAACGTCCTGCAAAACGCCGATGCCCCGAATATGATAAATCTGAAACGACCGTCTTTGTTCATTATGGTCGCGTGTTTGAACGGCGCATTTGCCGAAACTTCGATCGACAGTTTGGCGGAAACCGCGATGCGTGCAAAATTCGGCGGTGCGTATGCATCGTGGTCGGCTTCGGGTTCGAACACGGCGGACGTGCAGGAATATATGTCGAAAGATTTTTATCAGAAAGTCTTTACCGGAATGCGCGTCGGCGAAGCGGCTCGCGACACGAAACTGCTTTACTACGTGCCTGATGTCAGAAAAACCTATATTTTTATGGGCGATCCGACACAGCGTTTGGTCACGCCGTAAAAGGGTTTTTAATCGATAAATTAAGAAAAAGAGAACTGATTAAGTTCTCTTTTTTTTGTGTAAAAATCGAAATCGTTGGTGGTTTCAAAGTTTGAACACACCGTTTCAAAAGTTCGGCACACGGTTTCAAAGTTTCGGCAGTCGGTTATAAGTTTTGAACACACCATTCCAAAGTTTGGGCAGGTGTGCCGAAAGTTTGAACCCACGGTTTCAAAGTTTCGGCAGTCCGTTTCAAAGTTTCGGCACACGGTTTCAAAGTTTCGGCAGATGGGTTCAAACTTTGAAACCTCAAGGATTTTTCACCTCATCGACCTTCGCATCCTTTACTTCGGTCTCGAACTTTCGGTAATTGTAGGATTTGATAAGTTGATTAACGTCAATGCCTTTGACGAGCAGAACGCGGACGGAAAGATTGATGTCCGCGCTCGACGGCAGCCAGATTTCGTCGCCGACGCGCTCTTGTTCGAGCGTAAACGACGCGCCTTTTCGCAACTTTGCAAGCACGCCGCCGCCGACTTTGTAGCTGTCCGCCAAAACCGCTTCGATGCGTGCAACTTGTTTATCTTTTTCGTCGATCCACATCACGCCGACCGTTTTGCCGAAAAATTTCAAGAAGCTTTTCGCGTTTTTATAATCGAAATTCGGGTTCGGTTCAAAGTCGAAAACGATCACGTCGCGCCCGCGAAAACGCTCGCGGCGCGGATTGACGAGATTCGAAGCGCGCAAAACTTCAGCGATCGAAACGCGCCTGCCTTCTTCGTCAGGCGTTCCTGTCGAAGATTGATCGACCGCTTTTGCTTCCTGTTTGGCAATTTTCTTTTCTATCTCCTCGACGCGTTTCTGCACTTCCTTATCTTCGTCCTTCTGCTCTTTTTCGCTCAAAGCCTTACCGTTTTTCTCGACCAGCCGCGCAATGCGATAACCTTTATAAAACGAAAGCTGCCGCGTTTCCGATTCGGTTTCGCGCAAAATCCCGTCTTTCCCGACTTCGCGCCGCGTGCTTTTCTGCGTAAACGAATATTTGTCCAAAAGTTCTTCAACCTTGTCTTCGTTCGCCTGCAATTCTTTGAGCAAAGCCGAAATTTCGGGAAGCGGTTCGTTTGAAAGCTTCGGAAAATCGAACTCCGATTTCGCAATTTGCTGATTGATCTTCACATCGTCGAGCTTGATCTGAAAAACTTCTTCGCCAATCTGAAACTTCGTCGAAAACGGAACTTTCACGCCGCTGACGAGGCGAAAATCGTCGTAATCGAAAACCATTTTTTCATCGCCGAACGGAAATTCCTCACGCACCAAAAGATTCGAAGTTTGATCGAAAAACAACTTCACCGAAACGCCTTTCGCCGTCGTCAAAAGAACGCCGTTCGCCGCTTTTCCGTTCACATCGGTTTTTCCGACAGACGTTATTTTCGATTTATCCTTTTTATAATCGAGCCAAAGCGTGTTGCGAAAATCGGCTTCCGTCTGAAAATCGACGCTTTTCTGTCCCGTCAAAGTCTGCAAACCTTCACGCGAATCTCTCTGCCAACTCGATTTCCCGTTAAAACCTTTTTCAGTTTCAAAACCGTCGATGTCGTAAGCGACGTTATACAAATTCGGCGTTGAAACCTGCTCGGAAAAATTCCCGACCGCGCCGTCTTTCAGCCGCGAAATCTTGCCGACTTTCTGCCACGAACGCACTGTTTGCATAACCTTCGCGCCGCCCAGAGCCTTTTCCGCCTGCTTCAAAATCTTGCTCGGCGATTGCGCGAAAGCGTTGATCGAAAAAAGAAAAATGAATAAAAACAAAAGTTTGAATTTCATAAAGTTTGGGAACGCGGATTAGGCAAATCGGGCGGATAAAAGCGGATTTAATTTTAAAAAGAAATCCTGTAAATCCGCCAAATCTGCCCAATCCGCGTTCTATTTTTTGGTCGTATTCGGTAACAAAAACAATCCAATCAAATAAAAAATTATCGTAAAAAACTGTGCATAACCCGTTGCCGCCGAAAAACGCGGCAGGTCGAAAATATACGTAAAAAATTCCTGCGTCGGATTTTCCCAAAGACTTTTCAGCCAACTTTCATTCGTCGGCGCGGTCAAATTTGCCAAGACCAGATATTTCACGACAAACGCTAAACCGAACATCGCGCCGAGACTTTTTATCAATTTTTTCGTATCGAATTCGGCAAAAATATTGTTCCAAAGCGTCCAGAAAAAACAAAAAGCGACCACCCAAAAAGGCAAACCGCGTTCGGGCAACAGCGAATTGAAAATCTGCACCGAAGCAGCAAAAAGCGTAATCACGACCGAAGCATTCGCGACATTTTTCAGCGAAGAAAAATCTTCCGAAAACCATCCTTCGATCTTGATTAAATTTGCACGCGCAAACAAAAACAGCAAAACGACCGCAAAGATCAGACAAATCAACGCCGGACGCAAAAAAACAAAAGCATTATCGGGCGACGCGAACCGCAATCCACCCAAAAGCGCGACCGTCAGAAATAAAAACGGCAACAGCAAATATATTTTTTGATTGGTCGAATTCGGAGTTTGGTCTTTGGTCTTTGGTTTTTGGTTTTTGGCGGAAACGATCGTGTTTTCTTCGTCGAATTGCTCGATCTCTGCACCGCTCGAAACATCGAGAAGCTCGCCGTCAACGATCTGAAAATCGTTTGAATCGGTGTTGGTGATTTTTGAATGTTTGTCCAAATTCATAATTGGAACGCCTGCGCCCTCGCAGGCAAACGCCGTTTGAAAAACGGTGTAGCAAAGATTAATTTTTCAAAATCGTTAAAAGTATTTCGCGTTTAACGCTTAACTGCCTGCGAGGGCGCAGGCGTTCCGACGAAATTACTTTCTTTCTCTAAAAACTTTGAGCGGATTAAAATCGCTCGGCGTAATTTTCAAACCTTCTTCAAATTCATTTTTCAATTCGGCGGGCGTTTTAAGTTGTAAATTCGCATCGTCGGATTTGAAATTTTTGTCTAAAGCAATGACTTTGTTGACTTGATCCAAACCTTTTTTGAAAAGCTCGTCGTCGTTTGAAACTTTGCCGAAACCTTGCCTGTAAAAACTGTAAGCGATGTAATACTGCGTTTTAGCGTCACGGTTTTCAGTGTCGGCTTTTGAAAATTGGTCACGCGCAACCACGAAATTATCATTGCGGAAAGCCGTCAAACCTTCGTTGAATTTCGTCTTATCAATCTCGTATGTATTCGTGATAACTTGAGCCGTTGTCGTCGCTTTTTCGATCGTTTCCTGCGCTTTGGTTGGCAATTCCGTCAAAGTTTTCGGTTCGGCGATATAAATCCATGCAACGAAAAGCCCGTAAAAAACGGTCAAAGCGATGCCGAAAATATGGAGATATTTTTCTTTCATTGCTATAATTTCGCCTAAATCAGTTTGAGAGAAGGTTTTTTCAATGTCAAACTTCAAAATTATTGCCCTTGTCTTAGTTTCAGTTTTAGCCGTTTGCGGTTGCACGAAAGCGCAAAAGGATAATTCTGAAACACTTACAAAGACCGAACAGAAAAACGAACGGCAAGCCGAAACGGTTCCGAAAATCGAAAATCCGGGCAAAGTCGTCCACGTTCTCGTCGCGCTTTGCGACAACGAAAATCAGGGAATCGTGCCCGTTCCCGCATTTTTAGGCGACGGCGAAGACCCGAAGAAAAATCTTTATTGGGGCGCGGCTTTCGGCGTGAAAACTTATTTCGGAAAAAGCCGAAATTGGCAAAAACTCGCCGAAATTGAAAATCCGAAGGAAAACGTCCTGCAAAGAATCGTTTTCAAACATAAAACGCAGAATGTTTATCTCGTCGCCGACGCTTATCGCGGAAGCAAAATGAAGGAAACAATCGACGATTTTTTCGCGGCGGTTTCGGGCAAACAGCGTGAGAACGTCGAAATTAACGGCGCAAAACTGCAAATCTTAGGAAGCGCAAATCTCGTCGCGTTCGTCGGGCATAACGGTTTGATGGATTTCAAACTCGAAAATCAGCCGAAAAAGTTTGACGATGACAAGCGCGATGCGGTAATTTTGGCTTGCGCGAGCCGCAGTTATTTTTCCGCGCCTTTGAAAAAAACTTCGGCAAATCCGCTGCTTTGGACATCGAATCTGATGGCTCCCGAAGCATATATTTTGCACGACGCGCTCGAAGGTTGGGTAAAAACCGAAACGGATTTGCAGATTCAGACACGCGCTGCTGCGGCATACTCGAAATATCAAAAGATCAGCCAAAGATCGGCGCAAAATTTACTTGTAACAGGATGGTAATTATGAAATTTTTTGTTAAAAACACGGCAATTTTACTTTTTATGTTGATGCTTTCGGTCGCGGCTTACGCGCACGGTTGGGAAGGCAAATACGATTTCTCGGAAGATGGCGGCAAAACCGCAGGCGGAACGGCGGTTTTCATTTCGCATCAATTGGACATTTCGGAAACCGACGACGGAATCATCGCCAGACTCTCGAGCGCGGGTTATCAAACTTCGATTGATCTAAACTGCACCGCGACCGAAGAAGGAAACAAACTTTTGATATATTTCGACAGCTACGGCGAAGACAATATGTTTGAAAACTACAAGCAAGGCGATCTGCTTTTCACTCTGGAAAAGAAAACCGTCAAAGGCAAAACACAAATTCTCACATATTGGGGAAAATTTACGCCGTCGATCGATCCGAAAGCGAAATCTGGCAAAGTTTATTTCCAAAAGATGAAAGAGAGCTAAGAAAATGAACAAAATAATCTCACTTCTTTACGTCTTTCTGATCGTATTTTCGGCAGATTTATCAACATTCGCGCAGGAAGCTCAAAATGCTTCGGTCAAAAAAGATTGGGTCACGGTTAAATCCGACGACGAAAAGTTGGCGGTTGATTTTCCGGCGGACTTCATTGTTGATACGGAGACGAACGAATATGACCGGATCAGCCGTTTGGTTGGCTTTAACAATGGTGTGATCATGGAAATGGTCACTTATAAAGCCGCCGCAAAGAGTCGGTTTTTCTCTGCCCCGACCAATTTCAGCGGGGCGGAAACGATTACCTTCAAGAAAGAAGATTTCGATGGTATGCGCCGAACTTACAAAGACCTTTCGGGATATACGCGAACGTATTATACGCTCGGTAATAAAAAAGGTGTATATTCGATCCTCGTGCGTGTGCCGAACGGCAAACTTGCCGAAGCCGAAAGGTTTTTGTTTTCGATCAAGCTCGGCGGAAAACCTTTGTTCGTGAATCCGAAGGAACAGCCGACCGCTTCAAAGACGGTTTTACTCGGTTCTTTGAAAAGCAGTCCTGAAGTTTTGGAAGCCTTAAAGAGCAAACCCGAGAAAAAGACGATAAAAATAACTACGCAAGATATTGTGCCGGAATCGATACCGCTTGATTTTGAAGGCTTGACGTCGATACCGATCGTTATCGAAAGCAATAGGATCGGTCAGCTTCCGCGCGATTCTTTGAGAGTTTTGCCAAACGGCGGCGAGTTTATTGCCTACGCCAAGGTTTCTGTACTGGAAAACGGCAGCGTCGGCGAAGTTTGGCTTTATTCTAACAGCGGCGAAGACTATGCAAAAGCCTGTATCGAAGCGGTCAAAAAAGCTAAGTTCATTCCCGCCATGAAGAACGGCAAACCCGTCGATTCATTCGAGATTATGGAGTTCAAAATGATAGTGTTTTCATTTACGAACCGTTAAATAACGATAATCGCCGTAAATTTACTTTCGGCTTCTGGTAGTAAAATGATTCTTGTGTCAAAATTATTGCGTAATTTATTTACATTTTTTGGAGAAATAAAGATGAAAAAGATATTTAGTTTAATGATTTTAGTATTGGCGTTTTCGTTTGCGGCATTGGCGCAGGACAAGATGGAAATGGATCACGCCAAACCGACCGATAAAGATAAAACCGAAGCGATCCCGACGAATGCGTTTTTGAAACGCGGTGCGCCGCTCGGCAATTCTAAAAAAGTTTCGCTGGCAAAAGTGATGAAAGACCCGAATAAATTTGCCGGAAAATCGGTGCGCGTCGAAGGCGTGATCGTCCGTTCGTGCAAAATGGAAGGCTGCTGGCTCGAACTCGCGCCGAAAGCGGACGCAAAATCGGTGCGCGTGACGATGAAAGATCACGCATTTTTCGTCCCGCTCGAATCAGCCGGAGCAAACGCGAAAGCCGAAGGCACTTTCAAAGTTAAAACCCTGTCGAAAGCCGAAGTCGAACATTTAGTAAAAGAAGACGGCGCAAAATTCGACAACATCAACGCCGACGGCACAGTCACCGAAGTTTCCTTCGAAGCCACGGGCGTAGAACTGACGCGCAAAGGCAAGTAAAAAGTAAAAATTAAAAAGTAAAAAAGGTCGCCGAATGTTGATCGTTCGGCGACCTTTTTATTTGTTGAAAATATTAATCTAATTGCTAAATAAATTGATTTCGAGAGTTCTAAACAAGAATTTTAGAACTCTAAAAATGATTTCTAGAACTCTAAAAATGATTTCGAGAGTTCTAAAAAACATTTCTAGAACTCTAAAAAACATTTCGAGAATGCTAAAAATGATTTCTAGAACTCTAAAATTCTTTGTTAGAGTTCTAGAAATCATTTAAATGAGACTTAAATAGAATTTCCGAACACTTACATACAATTTCAGTGTTCGGAAATTTACTTAAAACTTCAAACGCAAGCCTAATTGGGCTTGGCGCGGTTCGCCGAATCCGGCGGAAACGGTGCCGTCGAAGTTGAAGGTTAATGGACGCGGAAGGCTTCGCTGGTTGCGGTTGTTGAAGAGATTGAAGGCTTCGAAGATCGCTTCGAGCGAAACTTTTTCCGTGAATTTGAACGCTTTCGATGTGCGAACATCGAAGGTGAAGAATTGATTTTCGAGCCGCAGAGTGTTGCGTTTGATCAGATTCGGGAAAGTTCCGCGATTCGTCGCCGAAGTCGGCTGTGCGGAACGGTATTGGACGATCGGCGAAATATTGATGTGATACGGCGCGATGATCGTCGCAAAGGCGTTGAAACGATGACGCTGATCGCGGTCTGACCAGTTGTATTCGACGCTCAGATCGCGCGGATCGGCGTAGCGGAACGTGAACGGATCGCGTTCGTTGTCGTCGTCCGATTTGTCGAACGAAAGCAGGTAATTCGCTTGGAACTGAAAGCGGTCGGCAAAGCGTCGGTTAAAGGTGAAAGTCACGCCTTGATAAAGCGATTTGGCGGAGCTTTCGGTCGAACGGATTTCGCCGACACCCGAACCGTTGGCGCGTTCAAAGATCGCCGTTCCGCCGTAAAGACGCGCATCGCCGCGATTGACAAAACGCGTCAGGCGGTCTGATTTTGCCAAGTTATAGGCGACGAGAATCGACGTATTTTTGTAAACTTCGCGTTCGACGCTCGCGCTGTATTGGATCGTGCGCGGATTTTTGAAGCCTTTCGCAAAGACCGCAATGCCCGGATTGAACGGCGTAAAACCTGCCGTCGGAACGATGCCCGGATACGTCGGACAACCGCCCAAGCCTGCGCCCGTGCAAAGGAAATTCGCAAAGAAAATGTTGCCCGCGATCACGCCGTCGGTGTTGCGCGGTCCTGCCAGAACGAGTCCGGGAATGCGTGCATAAAAGATTCCCGCACCGAGACGAATCGCCGTTTTGCCGTCTTTACCGGGCGACCACGACAATCCCAAACGCGGCGAATAACCATCGGTAAAATCGGGAATCTGACCGTCCGACGGAAAGCGCGGATCGCTCAAAAATTGTCCGAAACGCGTTTGCTGCGGCGAATTTATCGCGTCGGGTTCAAATTGTCCTTCCCAGCGAAAACCGAGATTCAGCGTCAGATTCGGGCGAACCTGCCAATTGTCCTGCGCATAAATTCCGGGTTCGTAAACATTGAACGACTGCGTTCCGGCTTGTTCGACGGTGCGGTTGCCGATCGGCGCAAATTGCAGGTAAAGCTGAAGCGCGTTGGCGTTGACACCGTTGACGTAGTCTTGAAAACCTTGGATCGCGCCGCCGATCGTCGCGTCTGCAAAAATGTAGCGTCCGCGTGCGAAACCGATAAATGTCTGCGCGACGTTGACGCGGTTAAAGTCAACGCCGAATTTCAACGAATGATTGCCGCTCAAAACCGTGAAATTGTCGGTAAATTGAAGCCGCGTATCGTTTGAAGGCGTCGGTAGGAAAAACGGGCGACCGAAGCGATAAGAGATCGAACCGTCGAAAGTGCCGATCGTCGTGTCGGGCAGATCGGGACCGTCGTAAAAACGCGGACGTTCTTCTTTTGCCCATTGGAAGCGAAATTCGTTCAAAAGATTCGACGAAAGATTTGAAACCAATTGTCCGATAAACGAATTGGACTTTGAAGTTTCGCGTCCGTTTGCGCTGATGCCCCACGTCGGCACATCGAAAGTTCCGTTGACCTGTTCGGCGCGGCTGAAATTGTGGCGCAGAGTCAGCAGATTGCTTTTGTTCAAATTAATATCGACCTTTCCGAGAATCACGTCGGCGACGTTCGTGCGTTGGATCGTGCCTTGTTCGGTCGAGCCGAAACGCGTGCGGAAAATGTTTGCCAAAACGGGATCGATCGAGTTCGGTTTTTTGCTCAAACCGTCGTTGCGTTCGTAGGCGATGAAGAAAAACGCCTTGTCTTTTTTGATCGGTCCGCCGACGTTGCCGCCGAATTGATAGTTGCGGAAATCTTCGGTCGGCAGATTCGCTTTGACCGCGTCGGGATTTTGGCTCGAAAGCGATTGATTGCGGAAGAAAACGAACGCCGCGCCCGAAAAATCGTTCGTGCCGCTCTTGGTCACGACGTTGATAAAACCGCCCGATGCACGTCCGAATTCAGCCGACGCGCCGACCGGAACGACCTGAAATTCCTTGACGGATTCGAGCGAGATCGTAAACGCAGGACGCTGACCGCCGCGTTGTTCGCCGAAAAACGGATTGTTCGCGTCCGCGCCGTCGATCGAAATATTGTTTTGAATTCCTTTCTGCCCGTTGATCGTGATCTCGTCGCCGTCGGGACCTTGGACGATCGAAACGCCGGGTGTTAAAAGCGCGAAACGTGAAAAATCGCGGCGGTTGATCGGCAGATTTTCGACCGAACGCTGATTGATCTGCGTCGAAAGTTCGGTGCGCGCGATCTCGACACTTTCCGAGTCTGCCGAAACATCGACCGTTTCGACATTGCCGCCGACCTTTAAATCTATTTTTAACGAAAGCGTCTGACCGACCGAAACCTGCACGTTTTCAAGCACGGAATTGGTGAATCCCGAAGCCGACACCGTCACGCGGTATTTGCCGAGCGGCAGCAGCGGCGCACTAAAAAAACCGTCCGAATTACTCGTGACGGTTCGCTCGAATCCTGTTTCAGTGTTTTTGACATTGACGCTTGCGCCGGAAATAACCGCTCCGTTCGGGTCTGTGATCGTTCCCTGAATTAAACCCGTCGTCGCCTGTGATTGCGCCGAAACGGACAAACCGCAGGCAATCGTGAATAAACAAACAAAGCAAAACCGCAAAGTTTTATTCATAAAATTCTCCTTTTTTTCTTTCTTTATAGGGGTAAACAAAAAAAAACTGTAAATGTGACAAATTTGTCACATTTATTACTTATCGAATACGCAGATTATAAAACTAAAATTTAATTAACACCAAGTTTACAGATGTTAAATCTGCAAACGGTTCAGCCTGTCGAACGAAAAAAAATCTGTTCAAAAGACAACTGTTTGTGCTAATCTCATTTGAAAACATTCTTCATCCGAGGTTTTATGCAAAATCGTTTTTTTATCGCCTTTTTCGCCTTAATTCTATTTATATTCTCGGCAAATTTCTCCGAAAGTTCCGCGCAAATTCGCGGTAAATTGTTAAAAGCAGACGGAAAGCCGCTTGCTCACACCGAGATCGAAATGGTTCCGGTCGATTCCGACAAAATTGTTATCGATCCGCGAATGAACGCGACGACGAGCACTTCGGGGTTGTTCACGTTTCGACTTCCGCCGGGAAAATATACTTTGAGCATCAATTTCAACGATCAGCCGACGCCGCTTTCGCCGTTTGAAACATTTTTTTATCCGAAAGCCGATTCGCGCGAAAACGCCGAAGTTTTCGTGATCGAAGAAAATTCAAAACCGCAAACGATCACGTTTCAGCTTCCGCCCGCTTTAGTCAAACGCCGCATCACGGGCAGAGTCGTCGATCAAAACGAAAAAGCCGTGCCGAATGCACACATCGGACTGCGCGATCTCGGCTTCGATGTCGGGATGGGATTCGGGGTGGCGAAAACCGATAAATTCGGCACATTTGCGCTCGATGCACTTTCCGACCGCAAATATCAGGTGGGCGTGATCGTTTACGAATACGAACCGCAAATGGATTTGCGCTTTCCGCGTGTCACCGGCGTTGCCGAATCGGGAATTTTCACGCTCGACACCGAAACGAAACCGTTCAAATTGATCCTCAAACAGATGAGCAATTACGACCGTTTCCGCGATAAATACGTCGGCTTTTTGGAACGAAACTATTTTCAACCGTTTATTTCAGCCGGAAAGCTCCAAAATACTGATCTTTAAGTAAACGGCGTAGTCCAATCGGAAATCGGACAGTCTATTGGGAAATACCGTAGTCTATATGAAAACGGAACAGTCCACATGAAAACGGAACAGTCTACATGAAAACCGCGCAGTCCACATGAAAACGGAACAGTCCATACGAAAGTCGCGCAGTCCTTATGACAACCGCGCAGTCCAGATGGAAATGCGATAGTCCAGATGAAAACGGCGCAGTCCTGATGGAAACGGCGCAGTCCAAATGGAAACGAGACAGTCTGCAAGAAAACGGCGTAGTCCGAAGTTCACTAAGTTTATAAGTTTTATCGTCAATCTGATTTTTAAGAACATAGGAGAAGGAAATGCTTTATTTAAATGTTAAAAGAGTGATGCACTTGCGCGGTGTGGAAAATCATTATGAATTTTTGCGTGGTCTGGGGCTGATCAAGGCAACTGCGCGAAAAATTATCAACGACGAACCTGTTATCCTCAAGCTTGACCAATTCGAAGCGATCTGTCTGGCGTTGAACTGCACGCCGAACGACATTCTCGAATGGAAGCAAAGCGCGTTGCAAAATGTGTCGGAAAATCATTCGATGAACAGTTTGAAACGCGCAGGCGATAAAGATTTGCCGACCTTGCTCAACGAAATCCCGCTCGAAAGATTTGAACAAATCGCGGGAATATTGCAGGGGTTAAAAGACTGATA
>DAITPE010000074.1:0-13996 GCA_036833775.1 Pyrinomonadaceae bacterium
TTAACCGCAAAGTCCGCAAAGAAAAAACTCAAGACGCAGAGAACGCAAAGCCTTTTCCACTCTTTATTCGCATAATTTATTTTCTCGAAACTCGGCTTTCATCAACAAAAAAACTTGGAGAACTCAAAAAAATGCCAAAAAAAATTACAAATGAAAACGAAAACGAAAATAAGAAAAAACAATATGAAACCGGACATTACAAGCTGCTCGAATCGCTCGACCGCCTGATCGCCGCCGCGCAGACGCTCGATCAGGATCGGCTCGATCCGCCCGAAGATTTGACGATCAACGCTTTGCAGATGCGTCAGACGGCGGCGAATTTACTGCAAAACGCGATCGGCAATGCCCGCGCCGATTGGCGCACCGTCGCGCTTGTGAGGGCAAAGGACATCGAAAAATTTGCCCCGCTCGCCGTCGAAGCCGTCGCCGCCCTCGAATCGCGCGGCGCGTCTGCCGAAACCATCGAGGACGCGCGCACCTACGTCCGCAAATTGCACGGCAAACGTGCCAAACCGAAAGCGAAAGATGATCCCGCCACGCCCGAACTCGACGAATCCGAAAAAGGCATCTCCGCCTCGCAGCAAAGCGCGGCGGCACAGCTCGCAACGATGAACGAGCTGATCGATTTTCTCGATGCCCAGCCCGAATACGCCAACGTCAAAAAAGCCAAACTGCTCGTTCCCGCAATGCGCGCCTTCGTCAACGGCACCCAAACCAACCACACCGGCTCGATCACCGCCGCCGCTTCCTTAACGACCGCCCGCAACGAACGCAACAAAGATTTCTACCTCGACGAAGACAACATCTGCGACCTCGCCAAACGCTACAAAGCATTGGTCAAAGGCGAATACGGCGCAAACAGCCCCGAATACAAAATGATCAACGAGATCAATTTTATCAAGATAAAATCGTAAGATAATGTTCGGAAATTGGAGCGCAGGCATCCCTGCCTGCCGTGAGCCTTCACGCGGAAGCGTCGAAGGCTCACACTCGTCAGTTTCTCGATAGTTCGAGTTTCTAAAAGAATCGACGCTTTTCGCAGAGCCTCAAGCGTCGTGCAGGCAGGGATGCCTGCGCTCCGACTTTATTGACTCAACTCCAATAATCTTTTGACCAGCAGATAAATCTCCGTACTCGGATTGCTGAATTTGTCGAGAAAATCTCTTTCGATGCGGTCGGCTATCATGATTGCTCTCGCGGAAGCAGCATCTGTGCGCGGTTGAAAGTGAGAAATATATAAATCTTCGGTCTTATGATAAACAGATACTTCTTTTCGCAATTTCTTATAAGTTTCGTGCCTGTTGATCTCGGCATTTTGGTCTTTGTAATGAAGTAAATACCAGAGTTCAAAACTCGGATTCGAGATGCCGAGATTAACGTCTTCACGCGCGGCTAAATCTAACGCACTCTGCCAATTTCTGAGGTCTTTGTCCTTATGTTCGTCGCCGTCGTAAACCGCCCAGATTTGATCTTCTTCCGCCCATCTTTTTTCTTTTCTCAAGTCTTTGCGGATTTCGACCGCCGTTTTTACGATGTTTTCGGGATCGGTAAAAGCAGGATTTACGACTGTGATTTGGATTGTTTGAAGTCTTTTTGATTTGCGTATCGCTTCAAAATAGATTTCTTCGGTTACGCCTTCGCAGACGATTATCACTTTGGCACCGATTTGTTTTGGTTTGCGAGGACGTGAGAATCTGTTTTTCGCCATTAATCAACTCCTGCGATTTCCTCAAACTCTCGGTCGCTCGGCAAAAACGGAACTGCGCCGAGTCTTCCGTCCAAGTAAGCTTTTTCGACGGACAAATCTTTTCTCACACCGAAATCGCTCAAAGAATACAACTCGGTACTTCCGTCCGCCCGTTTCTGCGTGTACCAAATCTGATCGCGCCGCAAAATCCCTTTCCCCAACAAACTCGAATCGTGGCTCGTAAAAATAAGCTGGGCATTATTTTTATTGATCTTTTTGTTTTGAAATAATTTGACGATTTCCCGATTAATATTTGGATGCGTAGATGCGCCTAATTCATCAACTATCATTAACCCACCATGCTCAAAAGCCCAAAATAGTTTTGTTGCGAGTGCAAAGAGTTTTTTTGTTCCTAAAGATTCTTCTTCAAGCAACCATTTAATAGTTCCTTTATTGGTTTTGTGTATTACACTAACTTCGTAATCAATATCTGATTCGCTTTTAATTTTCTTGATTTCAATCTCTTCAATACCAGTGTCAAACTTTTTCATTATTTTTGATACTTTTTTCTTTAATTCTGGAAAATTTGATTGAAATTGATCAATTAAAATACAACTAAATCTTTGATCGTAATCATTCTCATCGAGACTATTACTTCTCCAACGAAGCCTTAACCAATTTATTATGGGCTCAAGCAACTCATTTTTTAGATTTTTCATAAGAAAGCCCAAAAATGCTTGCGACTCTTTTAATGATATTTGAATCTCTCTGTATGTTTCTCCAAAATCTTTTCCATTTTCGACAGTGTAAGATTCAGATTTGCTATTCCATTTTCTTTCAAATATCAAGCGTGTTGAGGTTCTTTCCAATTCTTGCGGAATATACTCAAGCTTTTCCTCTAAAATTATATTTTGACGGATTGATACCTGATATATATATATATTACCTTCGATGAAAATTCTCACTTCAAATTTAGTTGGTCTTTTTGAGTCAGTTGAATTTAATAAATATGGTTTTACAAAATTAAAGCGTAAGTGGGAAGCGAACCTTTCATAATCGCTTGATAGAAAAAGAAAATCTAATAATTGTCCTAAAGCATTTAATACATTGCTTTTTCCCGAAGCGTTTGCGCCGAAGATGCCGAGGACGGGCAGGATTTCGAGTTTTCTTTTCGGG
This sequence comes from Pyrinomonadaceae bacterium, assembly GCA_036833775.1. Taxonomy (GTDB): domain Bacteria; phylum Acidobacteriota; class Blastocatellia; order Pyrinomonadales; family Pyrinomonadaceae; genus JAJQRF01. The sequence continues at coordinate 2,864 of DAITPE010000074.1, forward strand.
TATGAAAAAGGTTTGGTGATCTTGTCGTCCGACGTGTTTTTTTTATGCGTTTGGGCGATCGCGCTCAGCGTTACGGGTTCTTTGATCGAACGAAAATTTTCGACGGTAAAATCTATCAGCATTTGTTTATAATTCCTTAATTTGTGATTTTTTCACAAAAACGGCAGTTATTGTTTAGTATATGGACAAATAAGACAAATAGCAAAGCTTTTTTATCCAAAGCCGATCAACGATGTCGATAAGAAATTGCGGAAAGTGTGAAAATACTGTTTCCGTTGAAACTTCTGTCAGCCTGTTTGTACAGCCTTTCCGCGTTTCGCGGCAAATAGCCGCGCCCGTAAACGAGCGCGGTTGGTTGGAGATAAAACCAAACAGTGCGTTTTAACGTGCTTGCAAACGGCTTAAGCCGAAAGAAAAAGGACGTTAAAACGCCCTTCGTTTAATTGACTGAAACTAACCGCGCCGTAAACGGACGCGGCTATCTGCGCCTTCGGCGAAAGACGGCTGTAAGCCGCCTGAAATCGTATGCATTAAAATAATCTGAAAACTTTCCGAATCTTTTGCACATTATTCATCGCGAAAAATGCCTGTAAATGTCCGAAATAGTTGATTAATAAAATCTGTCTCATAAATGATTGGAATGAGTTTAGAGTCCCGCCTTGAGGCGGCAATTGGCTGAGAAAACGCCGCCTCAAGGCGGGACTCTAAACGCTTAAAAAGTATCTATGAGATCAGTTCTATTATTATTTCAATCCACTGAAACGATATTTTCGACTACTCGAAGGCGTTGAATCATTACTCGAACCCGTTGAAAGGCTACTCGAAGGCGTTGGATCCTTACTTGAATGCGTTGAAAGGCTACTCGAACGAGTGGAAACGCAACTCGAAGGCGTTAACTCGCAACTTGAAGGCGTTGAAAGCTAACTCGAAGGCGTTGGAAGACAACTCGAAGGCGTTGGAAGACAACTTGAAGGGGTTAACTCGTAACTTGAAGTAGTTGGCAAGCAACTCGAAGGCGTTAACTCGTAACTCGAAGGGGTTGGCAAGCAACTTGAGGGCGTTGGCAAGCAACTCGAGGGGGTTGGGAAGCTACTCGACCCCCTCTGAATGTTCGTGTGAAGTGTTTTTTCGGCAACTTTCGGGGTTGTGTTCGTATCTATTCACAGGTAAATTCTTAAAAGATTCTGTGGAAGGTGAAAAAGATATGAAAAGATTGGCGGTTTTGGTGTTGGCGTTGATGATGTGCGCTTCGGTTTCGAGGGCGCAGCAGGCGGATGTGATGATCTCTTTGAACGAACAATTCTTCGATTCTCTGCTCGACGCGCTTTTCAAAGCAGGCGCGCCGGAATTCCCGTTGGCATTGAAAGATGAAGGGGTGAAAGGGGGAAAAGGTGAAGGGGAGAAAGCGATATTTGCGAAGGCTGCCTTTAACGGCGATGAAAAAAGAACAACTGACAAAGAACAACTGACAAAGGACAAAGGACAAAACCCCTTCTGCAACGAAACTATCAAATTAGAACGTGAAATCGACGGTGTAAAGACAGCCGTTCGTTTCCGCGACGGGCAGATTTACGCGCCGATCGCGTTTAAAGCCAATTACAATCCGCCGCTTGTCGGGTGCATCGAAATTACGGGCTGGGCAGAGACGTTGATCACGCTCGAATTCGATAATGAAAAGCAAAGTCTGGTCGGTCGTGCAAAGGTTACGAACGTCCAACTGAGCGGCACACGCGGCATCGGCAGCAGCGTCGTGACGCGTCTCGTGCAAAACTCGATCGACAAGAAAATTAACCCGTTGCAAATCCTCCAAATGGATAAAGTTTCGTTCGCCGTTCCCGTGCAAAACTCGGCAACCTTAAAGATGAAAGCCGTCGGGATGCGCCACGAACTTACGAACGGTGCGCTCAATGTTTTTATTTCCTACCAATTTCAATAAGGTTAGACGAAATGCGTAACGCGTGCCGTATATAGTGTCTGAAATCATTGCAATAAAGTGAAGAATTGGTGAAATAATAAAACTTACGGTTTCGGAACGGCAATTGCTCAAATGTTTCATAGAAACGAGAAGGGTTTCAATTAACTAATCGAATGAGGTTTACTATGAAACGCAAATTTATCAAAAGTCTGACCTTTTCAGCGGTCGTCGGCTCTGCTTTTTTGCTCGGAACGAGCGGAACTGCCAATGCCCAGAGAGACAAAAGCCGTGAAGAAAGAGGACAAAAGCAGGAAGACCGCCAAGTTTGGCAAAACCAACGCCGACAAGACGAGCAAAGACAAAATCAGCAGGAAAATCAACGCCGCCAAGAAGAACAACGCCGTCAGCAAGATCAGCAAAGGCAGAACGATCAACGCCGTCAGCAGGAAGAACAGCGTCGTAATGAAGAACAACGCCGTCGTAATGATGAGCAACGGCGCAATCAGCAATGGCAGCAAGACCGTCAAAACGAACAACGCCGTCAGGAACAGCAAAGACGCAACGAAGAACAGCGTCGTCAGCAAGATCAACAGCGTCGAAATGACGAGCAACGCCGCAACGAAGAAAGCCGCCGCAATCAAGAGTGGCAGAATCAGCGTCAAAACGAACAACGTCGCAACGAACAACAACGCGCCGAAGAACAACGCCGAATCGAGAACGAACGCAATCGTCAGCGTCAGCAAAACGATCGCAACAACAACGATTGGCGCAATCAGCAAAATAATCGCAACAACGACTGGAATCGCAACAACGACTGGAACCGCAACGGTCGGGACAACCAAAGCCGCGAACAATGGCAGAGAGCGCAGCAGGTTAGAATCGATCAGATCAACCGTTCACGCGCCGAACAACAGCGTCGCGCTTTGGAATGGCAACGCAATCTGGAACGCCAACGCCGGATGAACCAATATCGCTATCAACAAAGATATTTGGAAAGACTGCGCCGCGATCAGATTCGTTTACAGCAATGGCGCGATCAGCAGTATTGGGAAAATAATTACCGCTACAATCGCGGCGGAAGCTATTATTACACCAATCAATACGGCGCACAGATGCTTCGCCAAGCCGTCGAATACGGTTACGACGAAGGTTATCGTGCCGGTTTAGCCGACCGCGAAGATGATTGGGATTACGATTATCAGAGCGCATACGGCTACGAAGATGCGAGCTACGGCTACGACGGATATTATGTCGATTACAACGAATATCAATATTATTTCCGCGAAGGTTTCCGCCGAGGTTACGAAGACGGATACTACAGCCGCAGTCGTTACGGACGTTACAACAACGGAAATTACAGCATCTTAGGCAATATTCTTTCGGGAATTTTCAGCGCGATTCTTTTCAACGACTAAAGAATTTGCTGTAAATGAGAAAAAAGCGCGAACTTTGATAAAAAAAGTTCGCGCTTTTTTCTATTGGTCAAAGGCGGTCTCTTCGATCAGCGTCAATTTTGTCGGGAAATAACCGCTTTTCAAAATTAAAACTAAATCCTGCGCTTGTTCTTTTGTAAATCTTCCGCTGATTACGCCCGAATCAATAATTTGCGATTTTATAAAAGGAGCCGATTTTACTTCATCATTTAGCACGACAGCTAAATAATTATTGATATTTTTCGCTGTCCAATCACCAAATGTTTGTCCACCTTTAGATGTTAATCTGAACGCAATTTCAAAATTGGTCTTGTCATTGGCAGATTCGATCACCGTCGCATCGCGCAACTCTCGCCCGTCAACGACCGAAGGATTTTCGATCACGACAAAAGATTTCTGTGTATCAGGCGAAGAATTCCGCGCATTATCGCGTTCTGTATAAGGCAGAATCTTGCGGTTGATGGGAACTTTGCCGCCGAGCGATTGACGTGCTGCTTCTTCAGTCGGATAAGTTTGTAAAGGCGCAGGACTTGAAGGCGTGACGACTTTACAAAATTCAAGACGGCTTTGCGAGATCAGAAGATTTTTAATTCGCGGAATATCAGCATCGCCGTAAATCTTGACTTCAATTCGGTTGGCGGAAGTTTTTTCAACATCGGCATTTGCTCCGAAGGCATTTAGGCGCGTTTTTAAAACATTAACGGCTTGATTCGTCGTTTCATCCTGATTTGCCTCGACCTCTTCAACTTTAATAATGAGAAGTGTGCCGTAGTTTGAGAATAATTTTGTAAGAGATTTACAGCCGAAATTGCTTATGGTAAATAGAAAAATTAAAAGAAATGTTATAAATTTCATCGGTTCACCTGTCTACTTTTATTTTGTAGAGCAGTTTTTACTTCAAAATCGAAAGATATTCCTTCCAAACTCCGACGTTTGCGGAATATTTTTTCGCCAGATTCGCAACTATCTGACGAATATGCGTAAGATCGTGAACAAGCCACGTCGAAAGCAGATTTTCGAGCGTGACTTCGCCCAATTCGGGATGATTTCCCATTAAATTCAATTGTTCTTCGGTCAAGTTCCAAGACTTTAAAACTTCAAGACTTACTTTACGTTTCTCTGCGAAAACTTCGAGTAGTTCGTGAAGTGTTTTATCTTTTGAAAGATCAAATTGTGCGTAGCGGTCGAAAGGCTCGAAAGTTCGATTTTCGCCTTGCGCTAAAATAATTTCGGCACGCGGAATCCAATCGGTTTCTTCGGCGTGAATGTAATGCCCGACAATGTCGAACGCGCTCCAATCGTCTTTATTATTCTCTGATTTTGTCCAATCTTCCGATAAATTTCCGAGCAAAGATTTCAAAACCGAAGGCGTATTTTCCAGAATTTCGATTGCCTTGTTGATCTCAAATTTCATAACTTTCGGCAATTATACAATTTATTTGCTAATATTTTAGTTTTGTAGTTATGAATTTACCTTTAGTTGCAATCATCGGTCGCCCGAACGTCGGGAAATCCACACTTTTTAATCGTTTGACGGGAACGCGAAAATCCATCGTCGGCGACGAGCCGGGAATTACGCGCGATCGTATTTACGGCGAAGTCGAATGGAAAACGAAAACCTTCGAACTCGTTGACACGGGCGGAATCGTGCCGGACGACGAAGCGATCATTCCTGCGAATATTTTCAAACAAGCTTCGTTTGCCATTGCGAAAGCCGAAGCGATCATTTGGGTTGTTGATGCGCGCGCCGGAATTACGCCGCTCGATGAAGAAATTTCCGTCTTTCTGCGAAATATCGGCAAGCCCGTTTTTATTGCGGCAAACAAAGCCGAAACGCGCAAGGTCGAAGAAGAAGCCGCCGAATTTCATCAATTCGGGTTTGAACTGATTCCGCTTTCCGCCGAACACGGAACTTCGGTCGGCGATCTGCTCGAAGCGGTTTTCAATGTTCTAACGTTTGAAGAAGAACAGGAAGAAGAACAAACGGATGAAATAAAATTGGCGATCATCGGTCGCCCGAACGTCGGAAAATCTTCATTATTAAATAAAATTCTCGGCGAAGAACGCGTCATCGTTTCGCCGATCGCGGGCACGACGCGCGATGCGGTTGACACGCATTTGACGGTTGACGATCAGAAATTTCTGATAATCGACACGGCGGGAATTCGTCGAAAAGGGAAAACGACCGAAATGGCGGAAAAACTTTCCGTGATTATGGCGAAAAAATCTCTCGAACGCGCCGACGTTGCGCTGATGGTGATCGACGCGGTCGAAGGCGTGACCGCACTCGACGCGAATATTGCCGGTTATGCGGTCGAATCGGGCTGTTCGGTGATCTTGGTAGTCAATAAATGGGACATAATTCCCGAAAAAGAAACGAACACGATCTATCGTTTTGAAGACGATCTGCGCCAAAAAATGAAGTTTCTAAATTGGTCGCCGATGGTCACGATTTCCGCGTTGACAGGTCAACGCGTGACAAACATTCTGCCGCTCGTCGTGAAAGCGAACGAAGCGCGAAATTTAAGAATTCAAACGTCGAAACTGAACAGATTTTTCGAAGAAAACGTGTCACAGCCGAAAGGCGGAACCGCGCCCGCGCCCGTCAAAGGCGGCTTTTCGCGTTTGAAAGTGCAGTTTCTTACGCAAGGCGGTTTGCGTCCGCCGCTTTTCGTTTTATTCACGTCCGGCGGCGACAAAGGCGGTTTGCATTTTTCTTACTTGAGATACATCGAAAACCGTCTGCGCGAAGAATTCGAGTTTTTCGCCACGCCGATTCGCTTGAAAGAAAAGCATAAAATGAAGGGAAAAAAAGATTGATTTAACGCAAAGACGCGAAGATGCAGAGCCGCAAAGTTTTTTTTATAAATTTTCTTTGTTTCTTCGCGTCTTTGCGTCTTTGCGTTAAAATTTATCGAAAATGGAAGCAATTTTACTTTTAATCAGAATCATTCTCTCCGCAGTTTTCATCACGGCGGGAATCGGGAAACTGCTCGATCTTGAAGGTTCGGAAAAGGCGGTGAAAGATTTCGGTGTTCCCGAAAATTTGGCGAAACCGTTTGCTGTTTTGCTGCCGATCGCGGAGATTTTGCTTGGCGTTTTGCTTTTGTTTACGAGCGTTTCGTGGTTTGGTGCGGTCGGAAGTTTTCTTTTACTCGCGGTTTTTATCGGCGGAATGCTTTGGCAGATGAAACAGGGAAATGCGCCTGATTGTCATTGTTTCGGCGCGATTCACAGCGAACCTGTTTCCGCAAAGAGTTTGATTCGCAACATCGTTTTTGCAATACTTGCGCTTTTCCTTGTGATTAGTCGGGAAAATCAAGGCGCAAGCTTTGCGGATTTAAGAGGCGAAATGGCGATTCAGTTGATTTTAGGACTTGCGGTTGTCGGTTTTCTCGGTGCGATAATTTTCTATTTGAAAAAGATTTCCGAACAGCAAACCCAGATTATGCGCCGCATCGAATTGCTTGAAATCATTTCGCACGAAGGCGGCGAAACGAAGCGCGAAGACGTGCAGTTTCCGACCGAAGGTTTGCCGATCGGCGCGCCTGTTCCCGATTTTGCGGGCGAAAATCTGAAAGGCAGAACGACCGAATTCGAACATCTTTTGATGCTTGGCAAACCGCTTTTATTTTTCTTCGTCGGTCCGAATTGCGCTTCGTGCACCGCGCTTTTGCCTGAAATTGAAGCTTGGGAAAAAGAGTTAAAGGGAAAAGTTAATTTCGTTTTCGTGAGTAACGGAAATGCGAAAGAAAACAGCGCAAAATTCGGCGAAAATAGAGAGATTTTACTGCAAAAAGCGCAGGAAATCGGCAAGTTTTTCGGCGCATTATGGACGCCGACTGCCGTTTTGGTAAATGCTGACGGCACGATCGCAAGCCGACTTGCAACGGGCGACGCGGCGATTCGTGAACTCGTCGCAAAAGTTAAAAACGCTGAAAATATTGACGGAATGATCTATGCCGCAAACGGCGATATTGCCAATTCGGAATTGCTCGGCGCGGAAGTTCCCGCGTTTTCGGCAAGCGACGTTTCGGGCAAAAACGTTTCGTCCGAAGATTTGAAAGGCAAAAGAACTTTGCTGACATTTTGGAGCTTGACGTGCGGCTGGTGCGGGCAAATGTTGGGTGATTTGCGCGAATGGGACAAAACTCGCGGGCTTGCCGAACCGAATTTACTGCTCGTTTCATCGGGCGACGCGGAACGAAACAGAGAACTGGGTTTTCGCGGAACGGTTTTGATCGACGATGAAAAAGCATTGCCGCAAAGTTTAAAAATGGACGCTACGCCGTCTGCTGTTTTGATCGACGAAGACGGAAAAATAGTTTCCGAAATCGCTGTCGGCGCACAGAATATTTGGGCTTTACTAGGAAAAAATAAGCAGTAATTTGTTGGGAAAAACTATCGTCCACAGATAATTTAGAAAAAAAAGTTTCACGCAAAGGCGCAAAGGTCGCAAAGAAAGTATGAAAAAGCTTTCTTAATCCGAGTTTATCTGTGGTTTGGTTGAAACGGTTTGAAAATAATTCCATTGCGGACATTTTTTCTTCATTGCGGAGAGTTTTTTTCCATTGCGCGTGTTTTTTTTCCATTGCGGACGTTTTTTTTTCTATTGCGCGAGTGTGAAGTTCATTGCGGATGTTTTTCTCTATTGCGGAGAATATTTCGCCATTGCGGACGATTTTCTTCTATTGCGGGGAAATTTTTCTCATTGCGGATAAAATTTTTAGATAACGGCGTTTTTTCAGCCGTTTTTGTTTTGTAAATACGATGAAACCGATTGAATGGACAATAACCGCGCAGGAAGGACAAGCGCGGACGGGAATATTGCGAACGAGGCGTTCGGTGATCGAAACGCCTGTTTTTATGCCGGTCGGAACGCAAGGCACGGTCAAAGGTGTGCGTTACGAGTTTCTCGAAGACGAGATGGATGCGCGTATCATCTTGGGAAATACGTATCATCTTTTTTTGCGTCCGGGCGCGGAGATTATCCGCGAAATGGGCGGACTGCATAAATTTTCGACTTGGAATCGCTCGCTTTTGACGGATTCGGGCGGATTTCAGGTTTTTTCGTTGACCGATTTAAGAAAACTGACCGAAGAAGGCGTTGAATTTCGTTCACACATCGACGGCAGTAAAAAGTTTCTCTCGCCCGAAGTTTCGATGGAAATTCAAGCGGCTTTAGGTTCAGAGATCGTGATGGTTTTCGACGAATGTCCGCCGGGTGATGCAGGTTTTGAACAGACGAAAAAGAGTCTGGAAATGACCGCACGTTGGGCGAAACGCTCGAAAGATCGTTTCAACGAGCTGCAAGAAGCGGGAATGGACACGGGATTTTTGAAGGATGAGGGCAGAGGGATGAGGGATGAAATGAAAGAAGAAAATTCTTTCATCCCTCAAACTTCATCCTTCATCCCTCTTTCCGGTCGGCAGGCTTTGTTCGGCATCATTCAAGGCGCGGGACATTTGGATTTGCGTCAGCAAAGTCTGGAATTGACGACCGAGATCGAGTTTGACGGTTATGCGATCGGCGGTTTGAGCGTCGGCGAAGAAAAATCGGTGATGTATGAGGTTTTGGAATTTCTTGCACACAAAATGCCGCAGGACGCGCCGCGTTATTTGATGGGTGTCGGAACGCCCGAAGATTTGGTGGAAGCGGTTTATCGCGGCGTCGATATGTTCGACTGTGTGATGCCGACGCGCAACGGGCGCACGGGAAGCGCGTTTACTTCGCGCGGAAAGATCAATATCCGCAACGCAAAATTTGCGCGTGATTCTGCGCCTTTGGACGAAGAATGTCCGTGTTCGGTATGTCGCCGTTATTCGCGTTCATACATTCGCCATCTTTATCAAACGGGCGAAATGCTCGCGGCGATGCTCATTTCGCATCACAATCTCGCTTTCTTTCTTGACTTAATGCGAAAGGTTAGGCAATCTATCAAACTTGGCAAGTTCAATCAATTCCGAAAGGATTTTCTAGAGAAATTGCAGGAAAATGAGCAAACAGGCGTTTGATAAAGCGTTTGTAAATGTATATTATTGTCTTTTTCTTTTCTGCTTTAAAAACAAATGAATATATTTCTGTTATTTTTGCAAGGTGAAAGCGGTGGCGGTTTAGGCTCGATCGGATTTTTTATTCCGATTCTCATTATGGGCGCGATCTTTTACTTTCTCGTTATCTTGCCCCAAAAAAAGCAACAGCAGCAATTAAAAGATATGATCGCCGAACTCAAGATCAATGACGAAGTCGTGACGAACGGCGGAATTATCGGCAAGATCAAAGAAGTCAGAGACAACAGTTTTATTATTCTGAGCGCGGAAAAGACTTTTCTGGAAGTCGGTAAAAGTGCCGTGATCGGAAGAAAAGCGGAAGAAACAAAGTAAGAAAAATAGATTCGGTAGTTTTGCGGGACAACGAAGCTTGTCCTTTTCGGCTACTAACTTTTTAAGATGAAAAACAGCAGTTTGTTGATTAGAACAGCGATCATTCTGGTGATTACGCTGTTAGGTATTTATCTTGTTTTCGGACCTCGACGTACGCCTGTCGGAAGCGATTTTACGTGGACGGGCATCAAAAATAATCTCGCCGAAAACATTAATCTCGGTCTCGACCTGAAAGGCGGTTCGCATCTCGTGATGCGCGTCAAAACGGACGATTATCTGAAAACTTTGACGGAAAACAACGCGCAAGCCGCTTTGACCGCCGCGCAGGATGCGAAATTGCCCGTGACTGGAAATGCGATCGTTGCCGAAAACGGAAAATATTCGGTTACGCTGAATGTTTCGGACGGCACGCAGACGCAGGCGGTTCTCGACGAAGTGAAAAAGAAAGTCGATTTTTCGCAATGGTCGCAAAGCACGAGCGGTAATAACATCGTTTGGAGCTTGCCGGGAAATATTCAGACGACCTTGAAAAATCAAGCCGTCGAACAGGCTTTGAAAATCATTGAAAGCCGCATCAACGCTTTCGGCGTGAAAGAACCGACCTTGCAGCGTCACGGCGCAGAATCGTCGGGACAAATTCTTCTGCAAATGCCAGGTGTTGACGATCCCGAGCGCGTCAAGAAATTGATCGGCGCGGAATCGAATCTCGCGCTGATGAAAATCGTCAGCCCGCCGAGTCCGTCGCCCGTGCAAACATATCCGACCGAAGAAGCGGCGCGTCAGTCACTTGGCGGAACAGTTCCGTCAAACCGCAAAATTCTGCCGTATGCCGAGCGTGATGCCGCACCGACCAATCAGCAAAATCCGGCTGAAAAACCGAAGCAATTCGTCGTCGTCGAATCGCCCGCTGTGGTTGACGGAAGCGAACTCCGCGATGCGGCGGCTGTTTCGCGCACCGGAAATGACAGCGATTACCAAATCACCTTCTCGTTCAAACCCGCCGGCGCGCAAAAATTCGGCGATTGGACGGGGAAAAACATCAACAACTATATGGCGGTCGTGCTGAACAATGAAGTAAAATCAGCCGCTTACATCAAATCGCAGATTTTCGATTCGGGCGAAATCTCCGGCAGATTCACAAAAGGAACTGCTGACGATCTCGCGTTGACGCTGAAATCGGGCGCACTTCCTGCGAAGATCGAATATCAGGAAGAAAGAACGGTCGGACCGAGCCTCGGCGCGGATTCGATTCGTGCCGGTGTCCAGGCATCGGTCGGCGGCGTGGTTTTCGTCATCATCTTTATGCTCTTCTACTATCGCGGAGCAGGTGTAAATGCGGTGATCGCTTTGCTCTTGAATATGATTTTGACGATGGCGGCACTGATCGTTTTCGATTCGACG
>DAITPE010000075.1:0-13965 GCA_036833775.1 Pyrinomonadaceae bacterium
GATCGCAAACGGCGGTTGAAACTAAGCCGATCTTATTCGTTTTGCTGCGCCATTCAGCGGCTTTCGCCAAAATATCTTTCGCCGGAACGACGCGCGGCGGATAATAATTGTAGCCCGCCCAGCAAAAACGACAGCCTTGCGAACATCCGCGCGAAATTTCTACTAACAGACGATCGCCCATTTCCGCGCCCGGTGACCAAACGCTTGTCGAAGGGCAAAAAGTATCTTGATTAATCAAAAAATCGGCAAGTTCGGTTTCGCCGCGTTTCAAAGCGCGTCTCAATGTTCCTTCTTTCGGGTTGACCGCCGCAAGTGCGCGACCGACACGTTTCGGCACACCTTCTTCTTTGGGAATATAATCGAAAACCGTTCCGTCGTCGTTGTAAATCACGTCGTAAAGTGACGGAATATAAAATCCGCGTCCGATTTTGGCAAGATTTAATAAAATATCCTCTTTGTTTCCGTGTTCTAAAATCGCGTCAACTAATTGATAAACAAGAATTTCGCCTTCGCCGACGGCAATGATGTCAGTAAAATCGGCGATCGGTTCGGGATTCAAAAACGAAGCCGCGCCGCCCATTACAACAAGCGGGTGAAAATGATTTCTGTCTTTCGCCCAAACCGGAATTTGCGACATTTGAAGCATTTTCGCCATATTCAAATAATCGGTTTCAAACGAAATCGAAAAGGCGACGACATCAAAATCGCGAATCGGCGATTGTGTTTCAAGCGATAAAAGCGGCGTGCGCGATTTTTCGTATTCGCGCATTTCAAAATCGTCGGGCAGAAAAACTCTTTCGCACGAAACTTCGGGAATTTTGTTGAAAAGTTCATACATCGTGTGCATTCCGAGGTTTGCCATTCCGATCGAATGCGTGTTCGGATAACACAACGCAACACGAAGTTCTGCGCCGTGTTTGACGATCCAGCCTTCTTCCTTGGCGAGTTTTTGTTTATAACTTTCGACGATCTTTTTACTCATATAAGGCAAACTGAAAGTTTATCAAAAAGTAATGATTCAAAGCAAAGCATTTTTTATTACTTCTCAAAATGAATTAGTTTTTCAATAATCTCCAGCTTTGAAAACAGCCTTTTAAGTATTGATGGGGGAAAAAGCAGAAAATAAAAAAATATAATTGCGAATTTTTCTGAATCCGCTGTAAGATAAACCATCAAATTCGTTAAGCGAAGCGTTTACAAATCAGTGATTAAAAAGCCTTTAGTGTTTCTGTCGATTTTCTTGACGACATTTCTTATTTGCGGCAACGCAGTTTCTGTATTTGCGGAAAGGCTTTCCGTCAGAAATTATACGACTGCGGACGGTTTGGCAAATGACGAAGTAAATCGAATTTATCCCGATTCGCGCGGCTTTTTGTGGTTTTGCACTGAGGACGGACTTTCACGGTTTGATGGTTATCGTTTCAAAAATTACACGCAGGAAGACGGATTGCCGCATCGCAATATCAACGACATTCTCGAACTCGAAAACGGGAAATATTTGGTTGCAACGACAAACGGACTGACGGTTTTCGATCCGCAGGGAAAAGCTTTTCGCTGGAATATTCTCACCGGAAATCTCGAACAAACTTCAAATGAAACGCCTTTATTCAAAACATATTTTCCCGAAGCAGGCGAGTTCGGAAATTCTTACAAAATAATTTCGGGATTGGGGCGTGATGAAAACGGACAGATATTTGCCGGCACCGGCGGTTATTTTCTTAAAGTCGAAGTTTCGGACGGCGACGTTAAATTTCAAAGAATAGTAAATGAAGCTTGGAAAAATGTTTATACCGAATTCGGAGGCATATTCAAGGATTCAAACGGTGATTTGTGGATAAGTTCGAGCAAAGGAGTTTTTCGGCTTTTGAAAGACGGCACATTTGAAACCGTCAGTGATAAGAGCGGCGGAAGTGTTTTCGAAGACAGAGAAGGAAGAATTTGGGTCAACAGTTCGGGAGAAGATATAGGAATCAGAGTCTATAAAATAAAGCCGAAAGTCGAATTGATAAACACTTTTACCAAAAAAGACGGTTTGGCTGAAAATAGATTTACAAATGCTGTCGCACAGACTGAAAACGGAAGAATATTCGTTGTTTCCAATGCAAAATTGTTTGAGTTTTTACCCAATTCAGAGCCGAAATTTCGGCAATTCGAGAATAGTATCGGCTTTGCTTCAACTACCGACAAAAGCGGAAATATTTGGTTTAACATTCCGGGAAAAGGCGTTGCCAGATATTCGCCGAAAAGTTTCACGACCTACAATAAGTTGGACGGATTGCCTGAAGAATCCATAGATTCAATCTTTGGAAATAAACAAGGCGAGGTTTTTTTTACGATCGGGAAGGATAAGCTGGGACGAATTTTTGAAGATAAATTTGAAATTGCGACGCTCAAGGATTTCAAGGGAAGAAGTTGGATTCCCGGATTTTTGGATTTACATTCGAAAACAGGCGAATGGTGGGCACCGTCAAATGAAGGTTTATTCGTTTATCCGTCGGTGAAAACTATTAAAGATTTGGAAAAGAATTCGCCGAAGAAAGTTTTTCCTGATGCGAAAAGTGCATTTCCGCAAATAATTTATGCATTATTTGAAGATTCGCACGACAACATTTGGATCGGTGCAGCAGATGAAAACAGCAGTTTGTTTAGATTTGAAAGATCAACCGGAAAAATATATCGATATACAAAAGACGACGGTTTACCGATTTCGAGCAGCGCGGTTTCGTTTGGAGAAGACAATGCCGGAAATGTTTGGATCGGTTTTTATCACGGACGTTTGTTTCGGTATAAAGACGGTAAATTTCGAGGCTTCAACTCGGAAGACGGTTTTGTTGACAGTTATCCTTCAGGAATTTTAACTGATAAAAAAGGAAGCTTGTGGATTGCAACACGAAGCAAAGGAGTTTTTAGAACTGATAACCCGAATGATGAAAATCCTGTGTTTTCAAGTATTTCGACTGCGCAAGGACTCTCGACAAATCAAGCACTTTGTTTGACCGAGGACGATTACGGCAGAATTTACGTTGGAACGGGAAACGGAATCAATCGGATCGAGCCTGAAACATTAAGATTCAAAATTTATACACAGGCAGACGGTTTACCGGCGAATTATATTATGCAGTGCTATAAAAATCCCGACGGCAATTTGTGGTTTTCCTCGTATAATACGCTTATAAAATTTACGCCTCAAGAAGATAATAAGATCACACAATCGCCGATTTTTATTGATGGAATTACAGTTAATGGCAATGAGAGAAAAGTTTCCGAACTCGGCGAAACCGAGATCAATGATGTCGAACTTAACTCGGATGAGAAAAGAATCCAAATCAGCTATTTTGCGGTTTCATTAAGTGCGGGCGAAAGTTTGCGTTATCAATATAAGATCGAAGGACAAGAATGGAGTGCGCCAAACGATCAGCGGCGTGTAAATTTGAATCTATCAGCGGGAAATTACAAATTTTTTGTCCGCGCAATTAATTCTGACGGTGTTGTCAGTGAAAATCCGGCTGTTTTTACATTCAAAATTCAATATCCTGTCTGGCAGCGTTGGTGGTTTGTTGCTTTGGCTTTGTTGATGATCGGTGGTTTGATCTTCGCGCTCGATCGTTATCGAGTTTCAAAAACCCGACAGGTCGAAGCCGCTTTGGATGAAACTCGCCGCGCCGGAAAGATCATCCGCGAAAGCGAAATCCGCTACCGAACTTTGGCGGAAACGGCTTCGGACGCGATCATTACGATCGATACAAACAGCAACATCGTTTACGTCAACGAAGCCTGCGAACAGATTTTCGGCTTTACGGCAAAAGAATTGATGGGCAAACCGCTCGTTTCATTGATGCCTGAACGCCATCGTTCGAATCACGACGCAGGAATCAAACGCTATCTCGAAAGCAAGACGAAAACTTTTGAATGGAACGCCGTCGAATTGCAAGGTCTGCACAAACTCGGTCACGAAATCCCGTTGGAATTATCGTTCGGCGAATTTGAAAAGGACGGAGAAAGATTTTTCACAGGCATCGCCCGCGACATTTCCGAACGCAAAAAAGCCGAAGCCGCGCTCCAAAAAGCACGTGAGGAAAGATTTAAAGAACTCGAACGGGTTCGCACACGCATTGCGACCGATCTGCACGACGACATCGGTTCTTCATTGACGCAAATCGCGGTTTTATCGGAAGTTGCACGCGGTCAAGCGAATCTTGTGAAAGCGGAAAATCTTTCACCGCCGCTCGAAAGGATCAAAGCAGTTTCGCGTGAATTGGTGACGGTGATGAGCGACATTGTTTGGGCAATTAATCCGCAAAAAGATTTTCTAAACGATTTAGTTCAGAGAATGCGGCGTTTTGCGTCGGATGTTTATTCGGGTCGCGGGATTAAATTTGAGTTTCGTGCGCCGGAAATAGAAGGGAAATTGCAGCTCGGTGCAAATATTCGCCGCGAAGTTTTTGCTATTTTCAAAGAAGTTGTAAATAATTCCGTCAAATATTCAGAATGTGCAAATGCATTTGTAGAATTTGAAGTTAATGAAGTTTGGCTGAAGTTAAGAGTCGAAGACGATGGAAAAGGTTTTGATGTAAGTGTGGTTTTAAGTGAAGATTTTAAACCGGAAATGGGCGGAAACGGTTTAATAAACATAAAAAGACGCGCCAAAGAACTCGGCGGTTCTTGTGAAATTACATCGGATATTGGTCGAGGAACGAAAATAACCTTGAAAATTCCATTGCATACAAACGGAAAAGATTTCGACAACCTACCTGAATAGGCGGGGCAATAGTGAAAAGGAAAATCTAAAATACATCTGAAAGCAACGATTTTTATCGAGAGGTTTAAGATGACAGTTTTAGAAATACAGAAAAAAATGGCGGAAACGGAAAACAAAACAATTTCGGTGATCATTGTCGAAGACCAAAGAGATTTGCGCGAAGGTTTGCAGACACTTATAAATTTTACGCCCGGATTCAAATGTATGGGCGCATTTCGTTCGATGGAAGAAGCGATTCCGCGCGTCAGACACAATGTTCCCGATATAGTTTTGTCGGACATCGGTTTGCCGGGAATGTCGGGAATTGAAGGTATCAGAATTTTAAAAGAAAAGTATGCAGACCTGACGATTCTCGTTTTGACCGTTTATGACGATAATGAAAAGATTTTCGACGCACTTTGCGCCGGAGCAAGCGGTTATCTGCTCAAACAAACGGAACCCGCAGAATTATTGAAATCAGTCCGCGAAGCAGTCGGCGGCGGTGCGCCGATGTCGCCGGAAGTTGCGGCAAAAGTGATTAAACTTTTCCGTGAAGTCCGTCCGCCCGAACGCGCCGATTACGATCTCACGCCGCACGAATTAAGACTTTTGAGATTACTTGTCGAAGGCTACAATTATGTGACCGCCGCAGAAGCCTTAAAGATTTCATACAACACCATTAAGTTTCACGTTCGCAACATTTACAGCAAGCTTCAAGTTCATTCAAAATCCGAAGCCGTGGCGATCGCTTTACGAGACAGATTGATCAAATAAATAAACGAAATAGTTGAAAATAATTGATGTAATCAGGCTTGAGAATGATAATTTTCCAAGTCTGATTGCACAAAATATAACTTTGTTTACAGGTTTATTTCTCCTCGCTTTTTCTAAAGTAAAATAATCTTTCAAATTACTATCAAATGGGTGGTTTAAATTAATTTATTTTTTTCTATAACTTTCTCAACGGCGAATAATTCGTGGATTACACAGACGTCGAGGAGGAAATTATGAAAAAATTTTGTTTATTTATTATCGGTGTATTGCTTTTTATCGTTTTAAATTTTGAAGGAATTACGGCTCAAACAGTTTCCAAGGAAACTTTACCGAATCTGCGCGGCGAAGATGCGATTAAGCAGTTGCAAGAAACAGGACAATACGAATCGTTAAAGAAAGCTGTCAAAACCGCCCGCGAAAAAGACGGGCAGACGGAATCGCCGACTAACGAGCTTATTATCGGGCTATCGCAAAACCTCACCGCGGCAGACGGCGCGACGGGTGACAATCTCGGCAAAAGCGTCGCGGTCAGCGGCAATACCGCCGTCGTCGGTGCGAATCTGGATGATGTCGGAGCAAATAATAATCAAGGTTCAGCCTACGTTTTTGTGCGTTCAGGAGAATTTTGGTCGTTGCAACAAAAATTGACGGCATCGGACGGTGCGGCAAACGATTCCTTCGGTTGGAGCGTTGCGATCAGCGGCGATACGATCGTCGTCGGTGCTTATGAAGCTACTGTCGGTGGAATTACCTTTAAAGGTTCGGCGTATGTGTTTGTGCGATCAGGGACAACTTGGTCGCAGCAACAAAAATTAACCGCGTCTGACGGCGAGGGCGGCGATAATTTCGGTTCCTGCGTTTCAATCAGCGGCGACACGATTCTCGTCGGGGCTTATTTTGATCGTGTCGGAGTTAATAATACTCAGGGATCGGCGTATGTTTTTGTCCGAAGCGGAACTGTTTGGACTGAGCAGCAAAAACTGACGGCGGCGGACGGCGCAGAAGGCGATAATTTCGGCTGGAATGTTGCTATCAATGGAAATACGGCAGTCATTGGTGCGCCATTCAGCGATGCCGGTGAGAATTCAGATCAAGGCGCAGGGTATGTTTTTGTGCGATCAGGGACAGTTTGGACGCTACAACAGAAATTAACCGCGTCCGACGGCGCACAGTTCGACTATTTCGGGTTCAGCGTCGCGATCAGCGGTGAAACGGTGGTCGTCGGCGCGTATCTGGCGGATGTCGGTTCGGTCGTCGATAATGGCGCGGCGTATGTTTTTGTTCGTTCAGGAACAGTCTGGTCGCAACAAAAGAAATTAAGCGAACCGGACCATAGTTACGGCAGCAGCGTCGCAATCAGCGGCGATGAAATCATTGTCGGAGCTGTTGGAGATTTTTTCGTCTCTAACAGTACTCAGGGCAGGGCTTACGTTTATGCCAGAACCGGACCCATTTGGATACTGGATAAAAAGCTGTTCGATCCGAATGATGTGGAAGGCGATAATTTCGGTACAGCAGTCGGCATCAGCGAGAGCAATCTCATTGTCGGTGCGTTTGGGGTAGATTCAGGTAAAGGCGCAGCTTACGCTTATAGCCTATCCGGCGGGAAATGGAGACAGGAATCACAGGAAGTCGCGACGGACGGCGCGGCAAACGATCTATTCGGCAGAAGCGTGGCGATCAGCGGCAATACTGCGGTTATCAGTTCTCATTTTGATCAGAACGGCGCAAATTTACGCACAGGCTCGGCGTATGTATTCGTGCGGAATGGAGCAGATTGGGTACAACAGCAAAAACTGACCGCATCGGACGGTGCCGACGGCGATAATTTCAGTTGGAGCGTGGATATTGACGGCGAAACGATCGTTATCGGAGCACCTCGAGATGGTATCGGCTCGAATGCGAATCAAGGCTCGGCGTACGTTTTTGTGAGATCGGGAACAACTTGGTCACAGCAGCAAAAACTGACTGCTTCGGACGGTGCGGCAAACGATGAATTCGGATTTAACGTCGGAGTCAGCGGCGACACAATCGTTGTTGGGGCTTGGCAAGATTCCAGCCCACTTTTCGGTCAGGGTTCGGCGTATGTTTTCGTGCGCTCCGGCGCAACTTGGTCGCAGCAACAGAAATTAACCGCGTCTGACGGCTTAGGTGGAGATAATTTTGGCAACAGCGTCGGAATTAGTGGAGACACAATCATTGTCGGAGCTTTTGAAGATAAGATCGGCACCAATTTTAGTCAGGGATCGGCTTACGTTTTCGTCAGAAACGGCAGTGTTTGGACACAACAGGATAAGTTAACGGCAAATGAAGGCGGTGCAGGCGACAGGTTTGGTTTCAGTGTTGCGATTGACGGCGATAAAGTCGTCATCGGTGCGGCTAACGACACAATCGGATCAAATGCCAGCCAGGGTTCGGCGTATGTTTTTGTTCGTTCGGGTGGGTTTTGGACACAAGCTCAGAAACTGATCGCAAGTGATGGCAGTCAATTTGATATGTTCGGCACAGGTGTCGGAATCAGTGGAGATACAATTGTCGTCGGCGCATTTCAAGACTCTATTGTTGGAAATAATATTGAGGGATCGGCGTATGTTTTTACTTTTACCGGAGTCATTTTTTATCAGGATCAAAAATTGTTCGCTTTGAATAGTACGATTGCTGAAGAATTCGGTTACAGCGTAGCGGTCAGCGGCAATAAAATTGTCGTCGGCGCGGCGTATTCCAGCCCTACTCCGCTGAGTGAAAACGGCAAAAGCGATCTCGTTCCGTCGGCATCGGCGCAAGGCAGAGCTTATTTCTTTACAAATGCGTCGCTCATACCAACCGCCGCCAAGGTTTCGATCGGTGGTCGTGTTTTAACAAATACTGGTGCAGGACTTGTAAATGCGACAGTTTCGTTGACAAAAAGCAACGGAGAGATTGTTACGACGAGAACATCCTCGTTTGGTAACTTTCGATTTGATGATATTGATGCGGGACAAACGGTCATTTTTACAGTGAACTCCAAGCGTTTTTCTTTCGCTTCGCAGGTAGTGAATTTAAGCTATAACACGACTGATCTTGAACTTCGTGCATTAAATTGATCGGGAACTCTCGATCTTTTTCTGAGCCGCGGGCTCAACTATACGGTTGAGCCCGTTTTTTACTAACCAACCCAATCGGGTAGGCTTTCCGAAGATCACGACAAAAACCCCCGAAAACGTCCAAAGTTTCCACTCAAAAGGGCGGGGCGAAAAATAAACGCAAAAACTATTCTCGTTATTAGACCGATCATGTCGGTACAAAATAAAACGGAGAGATCATGAAACTATCAATTCAAATATTAACTATCGCATTTGTAATTTTAACTGTGTTCGGCGAACTTGCCGCGCAGGAAACTGACGAATATTCAAAGTGGGAGTTTTACGGCGGTTATTCAACGCTTAGAACCCAGAAAACCCAGGTCGAGGGCGATAACACTAGCGTCTCAGCCGGAGTAAAAACAGAACGTCCCGGTTTCAGTGTTTCGGCAACGAGAAATTTGAACCGCTATTTCGGTCTTAAGTTCGATTTCAGCCGCAATTCAATGTCATTCAATCAAATTGTTTCGCTGAATGGCGATCTGGAAGTAAAAAATAAGTTTTCGACCCAATTGTATTCAGCCGGTGTTCAAGTCAAGGATAATGCCGCGCCAAGCAAGATAAAACCATTCGCCCATCTTCTGATCGGCGGTATGGTCGGTCGTGGCGAAACGCGCGTAATTAACTGCCCGCCCGGATCGCCCGTTTGCGGAGAAGAGTCGAAAGGCAGCCGTTTTGCAGTTACGCTTGGCGGTGGATTTGATGTGAAAATAAACAGCCGCATGAGCGTAAGACCGCTTCAAATTGATCTTGTTCACGTGAATAATGCGATACCGAAGATCGTCGAGAAAAATAACATCCGTATGGGAGCCGGTGTGGTTTTCCATGTAGATCGCATTGAAATTCCGACGAACACTTCAAACAGAAAATTCCCTAAGTATGAAATTCATGCGGGATATATTTTCAACAAATCGAAACAGTTTGATATCGGACCGTCAGTTTCATTGAAATTCAATGGCTTACAAGGTTACAACGCGTCTTTCAAATGGAATTTCCATCGTTTTCTGGGCGCAGAGTTTGAACAAAGTTCAGGTTGGAACAAATCGCAGCATATTGTCTCGTTCGTTGATGCTACCATTCAACAAGCACTTCATACATACACGGGCGGAATTCAAGTAAAAGACAATTCGACAAAAACTCGATTCAAACCATTCGGGCACGCATTGTTCGGCGCAGCTACAGCTGTCGCGAAACTCAAGATACAAGTATCTGGTACGACATTGCCTTTGAACGCCAACACGCCGACTTTCGTGGCGATATACGGCGGCGGCTTGGATATAAAGATGTCAGATAAATTCAGCCTGCGTCCGTTCCAATTCGATTATATAAATCCGTCAAAACGCGTTGTCAGCACCAATTATCTCGATAATTCATATCGCTTCGGTGCGGGAATTGTTTTTCATTGATGCCGCGTAGTCTGGTTTTGAAGATAGCTATGAAAAAGATATTTTTCCTATTTGCGTTATTTACATTCGTGCCGACTGCGCTTGCTCAAACGAGTAAGCCGGTTTCGGTGAAAATATACCTGCAAAAAGGCGGCGACCTGACAAAAAAGAAGGTTCGGCTAAACTTGGTTCCGCTAAAACGCAAAGCAGACTCAGGCACGCGGCTTGAGTCTGCACTGAAATGGCTTTTTGCTCCTGTTTTGACAACCGCTGAGCGAAAATTGAAATTCCAAGAAATAGACTTTGGAATGAAATTTGAAGGCGTAAGCCTGAAGAACGGCACCGCGATAGTCAAATTCTCTGAAACTGACACGGCAAATTATCGCGAATCGAGCGCGGCAATATTCGCCGCTGCCGTTCGGAAGACCGCAAAGCAATTTCGTGAGGTAAACCAAGTGAAGATATGCTCGATCGGTGAAATCAGCTTCGACATCGATTCGGACAAACCTCTCTTCTTGCCATGCGAGTGAACTTTTATAAAACGGAGGAAACGTGAAAAGATTTACAAAACCGATTCTGATTTTTCAGACGCTGTACTTTGGCATCACAACATTTGCGCTGCATTTTCAGCTTATGCATTTCTGGCAGCAGGGCGGCGAAGCGTTTTGGCGTTTGTTCGGGAACTGGTTTCCGCTTTTGATCATCGATCTGGTTATTGGTTTCGGCATCGGTTTCCTGACCGGCGGCAGCGCAGTAATTTTGAAAGCCGCCGATCGAGATATTTTAAAAGCTGTAATTCTGAACTGTGTGCTGTGGTCAATTTTCTGCTTTTTTTGGTTCCGATTTGTTGATGACCCAACAGGCAGAGACGCGCCGTTGCATGTTATCTCGCCGATTTCGGTCGGTTTCATTGGTTTATTGCTTGCATTGGCAAATCTCATTTATTTCGCTTTGCGGACGTCCAAACCGGGCAAACCATTGTTATAAGCGTTGGTTCCACGCGCTATCAAGTCGCGGGAACGATCTCCCCCGGCTACGGGCTTGACCAATCGGTCAGGCTCGTTTTTTTTCGAAGGAGATGATTCGCTTCTACCTGTTTGGGCGGGAAAAACTCAAGATATGCCAGAACCCGATAAAAATAGTCGGTTTTTACTATCCAAACAGAGTGTTTCAAAACTTTTTGAAAGATATATTCTCATTTCATAGCCGATCGAACGGTCGGAAAATTCATAAAAAGAGGAAACAGTAATGACGAATATATTTAAGATTTTGGGTATCGGATTAGTTTTAGCGATGAGCAGTTTTGCCACGATCGCGCAGGAATCAAGCGCCGTAAACAGCACGGAAAATACGAGTGTCGCGGGGAAAGCGAAACAAGGCGGCAAGGATGATTCATGGACAGGATTTTATGTCGGCGGATTCGGAGGATATACAAATGGAAAATCAAATGCGGTAACTTCAACGACATACCAAAATGTTCCGGGCATAGATAGCAACGAAGTTCCCCGCTTTAATCGGCTTGGCGATATGAAAATAAAATCAACCAACTTCAATGCGGGCGGGACTTTTGGCTATAACCATCAAAAAAGAAATTTTCTTGTCGGATTGGAAGCTGATTTCGGCGTGAACAAGATAGATGCCAGCGGAAGCGAAAGCGAAACTTATGTAGATGACGGCACGCAGAATATTACAATTAACCAAAATGTAAAAACTGACTGGCTTGCCACGTTCCGTCCGCGTGCCGGTGTTGCCGCAAAAAAGGTTTTGGTTTACGGAACTGCGGGAATGGCAATTACGAATATCGCATTTTCGGAAGACTATTTACGAATTGAGGACGGAACCGGACGAGCCGCTACCCAATCTGCTTCATTCAAGAAAACGAAGATCGGCTGGACTGTTGGAGTTGGTGCTGAATTCAAAGTCAGCAAACGCTTGTCATTAAAGGGCGAATATTTGTATGCCCAATTCGGTAAAACATCAATAACCAGCAACAATCATACAGGCTACAGCGTTTTTGGAGCCGAACCACATCCGCTTAACATCTATTCACACTCCGCCGATTTGAAAATGAACATAGTCAGATTCGGAGTAAATTACAGGTTTTAGTCAGAAAAAATGCGGGGCAAACGGTTCACGCTCGCCCCGCGTTAACAGAACAAACAGAGGTACAGAAATGTAGTTCAAATATTCAAACATTCTATTTTTATTGGTATTTGCTTTGTTTATCTTTCTTAACGCAAGCTGCAATTTGGTGAACAGCGGCAATCGTGACCGCAGCCATATTCCTTTTGATTCGGCGGTTTGGAAAAAGGGCGACACGATCGATTAGCTGTGAAATAGACAAAAAATATGAAAACGAAATTTTCAATTACATTTATCGCAATTTTTCTTACTTTGATATTTAGCATTTCAACAGTTTTTGCTCAAGCCGCTGATGACAAATGCGCCATTGAAGCGTGGGGTGAAGACAAAGAACTGCACAAAGACATCTTTATTCACGAAACGCCAAGTCCGCTTGGCAAGAAATTGGGCGAATTCCTTTAGTGACCGAAAACGGCGGGGAAATCATTGTCGAAATAATCGGTTATGACTGTTTCGGGCTGAAGATCAGGTACAAAAAGAAAACCGGTTGGATTGCCGCCGAAAATATTTGCGGAAGTCCTGTAACAACTTGCTCGTAAACTAAACATCGCTGCTGCGAAAATATAGGAGATATATGAAAAAAGTATTGATTTTTATCGCGATTTTTATACTGGTGCCGGCTGTGTACGCCCAGCAAAAACAGGTGGATGTAAAGATATTTCTACAGAAAGATGTCGATCTGCCGAACAATATGGTGCGTACGGATTGGGTTACTGTAAAGCGTCCGGCAAATGCCGATTTGCCGCTGCGCTCTGCGCTTGAATGGCTTTTCAAACCGCAGCTTACCGACGAAGAACAAAAGCAAAATATTTACGAAGTTGATTACGGAATGAAGTTCGAAGGCGTAACGCTGAAAAAAGGCACGGCGACAGTAAAATTTTCAGAGACCGACAAAGCAAATTTCGGTACGTCTTCGGGCGGGATATTCTACGACGCTATTCAAAAGACAGCGAAACAATTCCGAAACGTGAAGCGCGTAAAGATCTGCGTGATAGGTGAAACCGGTCTGGATGGTGAATATGACAAACCTATATTTCTTCCGTGCAAATAGCTTCCGACGCTGGCGGTTGACGGAATCAGACATGTTCGCTCTTCCGTGAGTTTTAATTCTTATACACACTGCTACACGAGCGGATGCTCGGAATTTATTTGTAATATGGGCATATTTGTGGTGAACGGAACGCGAGAACTGTTCCGTCTTAGATTAGATGATTTCTTCAAGAGAATCCGCATCGCAGACTATCGCATTGCATGCGGTGAGCTTCCCATCTTCGCCGCAGTCGGAACAGCCGCAAGTTTTTCAATCGGCGCAAGGCAGAGCTTATTTCTTCATTAATAGTCCGGCTGTTCCGACTGCGGCGAATGTTTCTATCAGTGGACGCGTTTTAACGGCAAACGGAAACGGATTGCGTAATGCGGCTGTTTATTTAACGAAACCAAACGGTGAAACTGTGACGGCGCGAACTTCGGCTTTCGGTTATTATTGCTTTGACGATCTGGAAGCCGGACAAACGGTTGCGGTGAGTATTAAATCGAGGCTTTACCAATTTACACCGCAGATTATCAATCTAACCGATAATCTGACGGATGTTGATTTCATCGCAATGCCTGAATAGTTTCGCTGTTCCGAAAATTGCAAAGGGCGGCAAATCTGCCGCCCTTTTTTTCTTTTTACTTCTTGTTTTTAGGTTTTTCTTCTTTCGGAGTATTGTAAAACGGTCGGTGCTGAACAACATATTGTTTATCGTCGTAAACGCCGTCGCCGTCAACGTCACCCGGGCCTGCGCCACCGGCGTGGCCGGGCTGT
>DAITPE010000076.1:0-13936 GCA_036833775.1 Pyrinomonadaceae bacterium
GAAAACATACATTTTAACGTCAATGTCCGCCGACTTTTGTTCGATTATGGGCGCATTTTGAGCGAACATTCCACGCTCAATCGTTTTTCCGAAGACGACGACGAAATTTTTTCGCTTGCGCCGCCGTTTTCAAATAATTTCAGCCCGAACCCGATGGAAGCCTTTGTTTTGTCGAGATTTGCAAATTCCGACCTAACTCTTTCCGAAATAAAATCGATCAGCGGCTTGCCCGAATCACAGACTTTGCACATTTTATACGTTTTATGGCTCGGCGGTTTTGTTATTCGTGACAATTGGGATTCGCTTTTTTCCGATGAACTGGTCGAGATCATTCGCGGCGCAAAGGTCGAATTAAAGAAACAAGTTTTCAAACCCGTTCCGCAGAAACCCGTTGCGGTTCAGGAAAATGTGGTAACAAAAATCGTCGAAGAAGAACCCGAAGAGATCGAAGCCGAAATTTCGGTCGAAGATTATCTCAAGCAAGTTGAAAATTCGCTCACTTATTACGATGTTTTGGACGTCGATTCAAAATCTACTTCAAATGAGATCAAAACGGCTTATTTCAATTACGCCAAACGCTTTCACCCCGACCGTTTTCACAAGGAAGCCGATGCCAAACTTCTTCAGCGCATTCAAGATGCTTTTGCCAAGCTCGCACAGGTTTACGACACGCTCAAAAACAAAGATTCACGCGATTCTTACGATTTCAAGATGCACAAAGAGATCGCCAAACGCGAAGAAATGAAAGCCGCCGGATTTACCGTTGAACAGCTCGATGCCGAAGAAAAGAAAGATTTGGCGACCGACAGTTTCGACAAGGGCTTCGATCTTTTGATGGAAGAACGCTACGAAGAAGCCTTGCCGCTGCTTGCCCGCGCCGCGCATATTTCTCCCGATGTTCCGCGTTTTCGTGCATATTACGGCAAAATTCTTTCGTATATCGAAAAACAGCGTCACAAAGCCGAGCAGGAATTGCAGACCGCGATCAAGCTCGAACCGAACAATTCGACCTTCCGCATTATGCTCGTCGAATTTTTCATTCAATACAAACTTTACAAACGCGCCGAAGGCGAACTGAATCGTCTTTTGGCGATCGAACCCGATAATAAAGAAGCGCAGGTTTTGCTCGACGATCTGCCGAAGAAATAATTTAATTTCTCGTTAAAATTTATAGTTTACGTTTTCAGATTTCGGCTGAAAGGCGTAAACTACCGTTCTGCAATCTTTTATTATGGAAAGTATTTTTGCAAAAGAACTGCAAATCGATCAGGAATTACTAAAACTTTCGGAAACGATCGACCGTTTCGAAGGCTATACGCATCCGCACGCCGAACGAATCGCCGTCATTTGCGACGCGCTGGCATTGAAGTTTAACTTTGCTTCGCACGACCGTTTTGCGCTGAATCAAGCCGCGCTCGTTCACGACATTGGCGAACTCGTGATGAAACGCGATTATATTCACGCCAACCGCATTTTGCGCGACGACGAACGCATCGATATGCAGCGTCACACCGTCATCGGCGAACAGCAGGCGGCAAAACGCGGACTTTCGCGCGCCGTTCAATTATTGGTGCGCTGGCATCACGAATGGTGGAATGGTTCGAGTTATCCCGACGCATTGGAAGGCGACCAAATTCCGATGGCGGCGCGGATTTTGCGCGTTGCCGATACGTTTGTCGCGCTGACCGATTCGCGCCCTTACAGCGTTCCGATCTCGGCATCGGAAGCGAAAAGATATTTGGTCGAATGGGCTGGCGTCGAGTTTGATCCAAAGGTCGTCAAAGCGTTTTTGTCGCTCGAAGATATGCCCGAACTTCGTTCTTTTGCCGATAAAGAAAAAGTTCAGTTCGCCGAACAAACCGAAGAAAGAAACCCGTACACGAATTAATTTTTGAATATGATTCCAACGAACACGACACCGAAAGGCTGGCTTGCATTTGAACTCAATGTTTTGCGCCGTTTGAAGTTTTCATCCGTCGCGCTGCCTTTTACGTCGGACACGCATTTAGGAAATTATCTGAAACGCTGGGACGTGCGCGTTTTGGCAAACGATCTGACGCAATCGGCGTGGACGCGCGCCGTCGCCGACATTCAAAACAACGGCGAAAAGATTTACGACGACGACATAAACATTATTCTCGAAGACGTTTACGTGCCGCGTTATAAACTGCAAAATCCGGCTTTGAGAAATTGGTTTAACGAAACGGATTCGTGGTGGTTTGACAATATTCGTCAAAACATCGAAAAACTTTCCACGCCGACCGGACGCGCAATTGCTTTGAGTCTTGCGATCAGCGTCGGCGATTACGTTTTGTCTTTTACCGAAGAAACGCTCGAACTGCGCCAGCCGCTTTCAAACGTTTTCCGCCGTCTGTGGAGCATTCAGCCCGCGCCGGTCAACAACGGGCAAAACAACAACTGCGTCAACAAAAACGGCTACGATTTTATCGCCGAAAACTACACCGATCTGATGTTTCTGCGTCTGCCGAAAGCGCACAATCTGACGCAGAGAAATTATCTCGGCGCGGCGGCTTGGCGCGAAGAATTCGTGCGCGGCGGCGACGATTTCTGGAACGACACTGAACTCAAACAAGCCGGACGGCTCGGAACACTAATCGAAACGAAATCGCAGTATTTACGGCTTTTGGAAGAAACTCTGCGAACCGCTTCGCACATCAAATCGTGGGCGATCGCGCACGTCGAAGACGGATTTATCTCGACGCAGGACATCGTCGAAACGATCGGACACATCCGCCGCGTCGATACTATCTTTACAAAAGATTTTTCCGAGTTAACCGGAACGAAAGCCGTAATAATCACAGCTTAAAATAAGTGATAACGGATAAGTGAGAACGGATAACGGAAAACAATTTTCTTTCCGTTATCCGTTTTGTCTTTTGTTATCAGTTATCACTTATCCGTTATCACTTATTCCGAGCATCGTTTCAACTGCTAAGACCATCGTTTCACTGATATGAGCACCGTAACAAGTAATATGAGCATTGTAACAAGTGAGATGAGTATCTTTTCATTGATATGAGCATCGTTTCAAGTGATATGAGTATCGTTTCGCCGATAATTGCTTCGTTTCAAAAAGAGGAGCTTTAAAATCTCCTCTACTCCTCTTCACCCATTCTCCTCTTCTCTTCTTGCCCGCGTTCGCGCATAAACCAGACGATGCCCGCGCCACCTGACAAGATTCCCGAAATTACGGTTAAAAACTGCGGCGAAATGTAATACATCGCTTCGCTCGAAAAGAAACTCGAAAGCGAGAACATCGTCATTTCCGCGCCTCGGTCGAGCGTCGAAATTCGTCCGCGAATATAGTCGGGCAAACTTCTTTGAAAAAGCGTTTCCTGAACGGCGTATTCGACACCGACGATCGCGCGTGAAATAAACGTAAAAAACGCCAACAGCCACAAATTCGGCATCACGCCGCCGACCGCGAACAAAACGCCGTGAATTATCAAAGCCCAGCCGATAAAGGAAACGTGCGCTTTTTTTTCTGCCAAAACAGCTTCCGTTCGATGCGCGACCATCATTCCGAGAAAAAGTCCTAAACCGCTCACGAACCATAAAATTCCGACCGCGAGATCAGGATTCCAATTTTCTTTCTGCGCAAAATAAACGCCGCCCATTCGCTCGAAAACAACCTGAATCGCACCGCCGCCCGTCGCCCAGATCACATTCATAATCAAAATCGTCAACGCAAAACGATTCACGACCGTATATCGAAAACCTTCCTTCAATTCATCAAAAAACGATTTTCGCGCCGTCGCGCCGTCACTCTCTCGCACCGTTTCGTTTTCCCGCGTCGCTTCTTCGGGAATCAGCCAGACGGAAAACGCCGACGCCGCAAACGAAACGGCATTGATGACGAACGCGACCTTGTAGCCGAAATAAGCCGACGCGAAACCGCCAAGCGCAGAACCCAAAGCCATCAGCAAAAACCGCGTCGAAAACATCAAAGCCGTTCCCGCGAGAAGTCCGTCTTTGCCCGTCATATTCGGCGTTGCAGCATTTTTCGCGCCTTCAAAAAACGCGCCGACACCGGACAACAAACACGTCGCCAGATACGCGATCCACAAATCTTCCGCACTCGTTACGAGCAAAAACGAAAGCGCGATAAAAACGCGGAGCAGATCAGTCCAGATCATCACCTGTCGACGCGAAAAACGATCGACGAAAGTTCCCGCGATTGGCGAAAATATCGCAAACGGAAGCAGACGCGCGACAAACAAAATCCCCGCCGCCATCGGCGAAGCGTCCGAAACGACACGCACCAAACCCAATCCGGCAATGAAGTTAAACCAATTTCCCATCTCCGAAACGATCTGCCCGCAAAGCAAATTGCGGAAATTGCGGTTTGTTTTTAACAGTTGAGCGTAAGTTAAATTCATAAATTGTTTGTCAGTTGTTCGTGGTTAGTCGTTCGTTGCTGGTTGAGTGAAATCTCGAAACTGTAAATAACCTCAACTTGCAACGAAACACGAACGACGAACGAAAACTAAAAAAGCCGTCAGGTTTGAAACCCGACGGCTTTTACCTGCAAAATGGACAAAATTTTTAAGTGACCGAAACGCAAAGCGAGCAAAGCAACGGAAGCATCCAATCGCCTTTTTTGACAACGTGCGAAAAGCGCGAAAGGTTTCGCGGCATCTGCATCGTTTTTGAAATTTGCGTCCTTCTCATAAAATTTTGCTTCACGGTTCGCCGGAAGCGAGTTTTTATACTACAACTTTCTCCAAAATCAGGTCAAGATTTTTTTAGATTTTTTTAATGACGAATTAACTTAATGCGGCAATCTTCCGATTTGTCTTTGAATTTTAATAAAACGCGGATCGTTTTTGACATCTTTGAGAAGCGGATAAACGTTAATGATCGCCATCGTATCCGAGCGTTCTTCGTAGGCTTTTTCGAGTTCGGCAAACGCCGCGTCACGCATCCCGAGACCGATCAAAGCAATTGCTTTGCTGAACGGCGAAACGTATTTTTGTTTCGATAATTCGTTGAGTTCGTTGAATGTCTGCAAGGCTTCGGCGCGTTTACCGTCGGCGGCGTAAGCGTAAGTCAAAACCGCCAAGACGCGAGGCTCGATTTCGAGAAGACGCGCCGCTTCGGCTTCGGCGACGGCTTCGCTCAAACGATTTTGTTTTAATAAATTGATCGCCAAAACATGCCGCGCAACGGCGTAATTCGGCTCGATCTGCAAAACTTCGCGCAAAGCCGCGTCGGCTTCCGCGTATCTGCCCGCCCACGAATAAATCTCGCCGATGTCGGTGTTGACGCTGATATTGAGCGGACCTTCAAGTTCACGCGCCGTTTTTATTTCGTCGATCGCACGTTCGGGACGATTTTCGGAAACGAGAAAGTAAGCATACCAATGATGCGCCGTCGCATAGTTCGGATCGAGTTCGATCGCACGTTCAAAATCCGCATTGGCGCGTTCAAAATCCCAATCGTAAACCCATCTGACAAAAGCGCGTGAAACCAAGGCTTCCGCCAATTCCGCGTCAGCCTGCAACGCTTTTTCGGCGTATTGTTCCGCTTTCGGAAAAACTTCCTTCGGCTTTTCCGCGCCCCAAACGCCGAGCAAAATGTAGCAATCAGCCAAACCGCTGTAAGCAAGCGCGTAGTTTGAATCCTTTTCGACCGCGTGATTGAAATATTCGATCGCTTTGCGAAAATCCGCTTCGGTGCGTTTGTTCCAGAAGAAACGACCTTTCAAATACGCGTCGAAGGCTTGCGGATTCGTCGTAAAGCGTTTCGTCAAATGTTCGTTGCCGCCGATTCCGAGTTTTCCTTTCAAAGCACGTGCGGTTTGTTCGGAAAGTCTATCTTCGAGATCGAAAAGTTTGGCGGTTTCGGCTTCAAATTTTTCCGCCCAAATCTGTTCGCCGTTTTCAACACGAAGCAAACGCACGTTGATTCGCACACGATTATCGGATTGCTGAATCGTGCCTTCGAGAACCGCGTCAACGTTTAAATTCTTCCCGATTTCGAGCGCGTCCGTTTGGTTTTTATCGAATTTTTGAACCGAACTTAACGGACGCACGGCGACCGAACGCAGATTGCCGATTTTCGTAATCAGTGCGTCGGTCAATCCCAAACTCAAGGCGTTGTTTTTTTCCTCGTCGCTCAAAGATTTCAAAGGCAAAACCGCGATCGAATCGATCCTCGGATTTTTTTCGCTCCAATAATTCCAGTTCAGAAAAGTCGAAGCCAAAGCAATGAAAAAAATCAAGAAAATCCATAACGAACGGCGCAAAGCGTAGAGACTTTTTTTCGGCGGCAAAGCGAGCAGCGGCGCGTCTTCGATTTCGTCTTCGACGCGCACGGTCATTCTTTTGACGGTTCGTTTTTCGAGTATCGCTTCTTCGTTAGTTTTGAAAATTCGGTTGATTTCCGCCGAAAAACGATAGCCGTGTTTAGGCAGAGTTTCGATCTTGACCGCACCGTCGCCGTTAAAAATTTTCCGCAGACGCGAGATTTGTTTGGCAAGATTTCCCTCTTCGACAAACGCGTCGCGCCAGACGGTTTGCATCATTTCTTCTTTGCTGAGTGCCCGATTATTGTTTTCGACGAGCAGCAGAAGCGTCTCGAATTCCTTTGCCGGAAGATGCATCGGAACGCCGTCGGCGAACAAAGTTTTCTCAAACGGGTCGAGCGCAAACTTCCCGAATTTATAAATAAACCTTGTATTCTCAACAATTTCCATGCAAGTCAAAAAAACGTCATAAAAAAAACAAAAAAACCGCAAGACCGTTCAGCGGCATTTCAAAGATGATCGAGAGGTCGAAAAAAATTCAACCGAATCGGGCTTAGAAAAAATTGTAATCCCAAAGAATCGTTGAAGCAAGAATTTTTCTAATGAAACGAAAAGCGGAAATCACGTTCGAGATCGAAGAAACGATCATTCTGCGGCAGGCGCAACGAATTACCGATGCGTTTTGCCCGCAATGCGCGAAGCAGGTCGAAATGGCTTCGCCGCAAACAATCGCCGATTTGTCCGATTACAGCGAACGCGAAATTTTTCGGCTCGTCGAAGCGGGAAAATTGCATTTTATCGAAACGGAACGAATCTTGATCTGTCTCGATTCGCTGACTGTTTTAAAGGAGTGGTGATGATGAATATTTTTTACATTTTTATATTCGGTCTGTTTTTAGCGATGATTTTTTCAGTTAGAGCCGATGCCGAAACGTTTGAATTTTTGAACTACACGCCGCCGAACGGTTGGAAAAAACAGGAATCGCCCGATAAAACCACATTTCAGCGCACGAACGGAATCGGCGCAATCGTCTTTTACCAAAGCTATTCGACGAATAATCCGCCCGATGCAGAATTTGCCAAAATGTGGCGCGAACGGCTTGAATCGTCGCTTGCCGTCAAACCGCCGACACCGCAAATCGAGCGCGAAGGAAATATGACGGCGGCGGTCGGAGCGGCGACTGTCAATGCTCAAGGAACGATGACGACCGCCGTTTTAACGGCTTTCGTCGGTCGCGGGCGGGCGATCTGCGTTTTGAGCTTATCTGCCGGCGACGACGTTCTGCGCGAAGTCACGGCATTTTTCGACGGCATCAAAATATTGCCCGAAACGGCAGTTCCGCAAACGAATTCCAACAATTCAACGTCTGAAATCGAGGTCGATTTTAAAGTTCCGCCCGGCTACACAACAAAACGTGAAGGTCAATCGATCGTTTTCACTCCCGCACAATTAAACGACAAAACGCCGTGCGTTTACGGCATCAGTCCGGCGCGGACTTCAAAAGGAAATCTCGAAACGGACGCACGCGCCGCGATTCTCGAAATGCTTCCGGGCTGGCGCATCAAAAGCGATTACTACAACGCGATGCGCGGAATCTCTGCCGA
This sequence comes from Pyrinomonadaceae bacterium, assembly GCA_036833775.1. Classification (GTDB taxonomy): domain Bacteria; phylum Acidobacteriota; class Blastocatellia; order Pyrinomonadales; family Pyrinomonadaceae; genus JAJQRF01. The sequence continues at coordinate 7,874 of DAITPE010000076.1, forward strand.
CGGATGGGAATTTTTCCGGTTTATGACCGACGTTCAAAGCCTCACGCCGGTTGACGGAAGCGTTCAGTATTTGACGGCGATCACGATGGCGTTTCCGGCGAGTTCGGGAAAAACCAATATTGTCTGGGGCTTCGGGAAGACGGGACAATGTCAGCTAGACGATCTCGCCTTTGCTCAACTGTTTCACAGCTTGCGCCCGCGCGGATTTGTTTCGGACGGCGGCAAAGCGTTGATGCGCGAAATGGTCGGAACGTGGCGCGACGTGCAGGATCGCAGTGTCGCGCAGTATAAATTTTTTGCCGACGGTCGATACGAATACGGCATCGGCACGATCACGCAGTTTGGAACGCTTCAAACAACGACCTCGAGCATCAAAAACGGGCGTTACAAACTCAGCAACGGCGAATTGATTCTGACTTCCGAAAGCGGCGAAATTTCAAAACTCCGCGTCCGAATTTACGACCATTACAACAGAGGCGGCTGGCTGCGGGCGATGTCCGTGCTCAAAGAAAGCGGCGGCAACGTGCTCGACATACAGTATTTTCGCGTCGAGGATTGACAGTCGGCGCGAAAGCCGTCGATGCCGATTTTAAGACGTTCGAGTAAAACCGTCGATCTGAAAAATGTGATTTGAACAGTAAAAATGAACGGCAAATTATTAAAATAGAAACTGGCGGTCGGTGACATCATCCGCCGACGGCAGTAAATTAGCGGCATCGGTCTTTAACGGACAGATTTATATTTCAGCCGATTTCGGAATTAATTGGACACCGCGCGAAAGCAACCGAAAATGGCAGGCAGTTGCTTCGTCAACCGCAGGCAGTAAGCTCGTCGCGCTCGGCTTGGGCAGTCAAATTTATACTTCACAATCCGCCGTTGCCGTTTGCAACGACAACGCCGGGCATCGCCGGATACTTGATCGGCGAACAATTCACTTCTATCGAACTTCAATATATCGGCAACGGTCGATTTTTACCGATCAGTCATACGGGAACGATTGTCGGATATTAGAAGTTTTTTTACCGATCTTTTATAAAAAATATCTGAAATAATCCGCCTGATCTGCTTAATCCGCGTTCAAAAAAAGTTGTTTTTCGCTTTTCTAAAAAGTTTTTAAATCTGTTTCTAAGAGCCTGTAAAATTCGGCGGACGTTTTTCAAAAAACGCGGAAACGCCTTCTTTGAAATCATTGCCTCTTCCCGATTCGATCTGACATTCGTGTTCGAGCGAAAGCTGCTGCGAAAGATCGTTTGAAAACGACGCGTTGAGCATTCGTTTAATGCGCCCGATCGCAGCGGTCGGCGCAAGCGCGAGGCGTTTTGCCATCGCCGACGCTTCCGTCATCAAATCGTTTTGTGTCGTCACACGATTTATCATCCCGATTGCTAACGCTTTTTCCGCCGAAATTGTTTCACCCGTCATCATCAATTCCGCCGCAAGCTTTTCGCCGACCGCACGCGGCAAAAAGAACGAACCGCCGCAATCGGGCGAAAGTCCGATTCGCACGAAGGCTTCGTTAAACGACGCATTTTCCGCCGCGAAAACTATGTCGCAAGCGAGTGCGAAATTCGTTCCTGCTCCGGCACAAACGCCTTGAACCGCCGCGAGAAAAGGAATCGGCGTTTCGCGAATCAACAAAATCACGTCGTGCAAAGCTTTAAGCGGTTCTTCCAAAAATGCTTCGATGCGACCTTCTTTTTGCCACATCGACTGCATTTCGCGCAGATCTCCGCCCGAACAAAAAGCACGTCCTTCGCCCGTTAAAACAACGGCGCGCGCCTTATCTTCTATCGCCTTTTCGATCGCCGCGCGAACGTCTTTCGATAATTGTAGCGAAAGCGCGTTCAACGCTTCGGGACGATTAAAAGTGATCATCGCCACGTTTTCGTTTAATTCGTATTTGACGGTTTCGAAACTCATAGATTAGTTGTGAGTGGAAAGTGGAGAGTGGAGAGTCAATAATTTTGTCTCTTCACTCTCCACTCCCCACTCTCTACCTTTTTACGCAAATCTCACACGCGATTTACTCGCGTTGTAACATTCGCGGCATAGAACGGAACGTCCGACTTTCGGTTGAAACGGAACTTGGTCGTGTTTGCCGCAATTATCGCAAACAATCTCGTATTTTTTCGGCGCATTTTCTCCCGAAGCCGCTTTTTTCGAACGGCATTTCGGGCATCTTTGCGGTGGCATCATATTCCGCTGATAGAAAACCTCTTGTTCTTTTTCGGTGAAAAGAAAAATATCTTTACACTGCACACACGGAATTTCAATATCCGGCATCGCTTAATTCTCCTTAACTTTTAAAACTTCAATTCGGGCGTTGAAAATGAGTTTATCACAAAACTTTCCAATTCATAATCGCTTTTACGCGCTCAATTCGGCAACGTGATTTTTCACGGTTTCGCCGAGCGTTTCGAGATTGTAACCGCCTTCGAGCGCGGAAACAATGCGCCCGCCGCAAACTTCGTCAGCCCAATTTTTGATAACTTTCGTCATCGCCGCATAATCTTTATCTTCCAATCGAAGCTGTCCGAGCGGATCGGTCAAATGACCGTCAAAACCCGCCGAAATCATTATCAAATCGGGCTTGAAATTCCGATTGATGTCGGCGATCGCGCTTTCAAACATTCCGCGCTGTTCGCTTGCTTTCGTCTGCGCTTTGACGGGAACATTCAGCGTGTAGCCTTTTCCGCGCCCGAAACCCGTTTCGCCGCGCGAACCCGTTCCCGGATACCACGGATATTGATGCATCGAAAAAAAGAAAACGCTCGGATCGTCGTAAAAAATTCCCTGCGTGCCGTTGCCGTGATGAACGTCCCAATCGATGATCGCGACACGTTCGATTTCCTTGTATTTATTTTGCGCATAACGCGCCGCGACCGCGACGTTATTAAATAAACAAAATCCCATCGCGCTTTCCGCCGTCGCGTGATGTCCCGGCGGACGAACTGCGACAAACGCGTTTTTTGCTTCCGCGTTCATCACCGCATCGACCGCACGGCAAACTCCGCCCGCGCCGTAAAGCGCGGCATCGAAAGACTTCATCGAAACGACAGTGTCCGCATCGAGCATTTCCAAACCGTTTTCAAACGCACCTTCGACACGCCGAAAATGTTCCTTCGTATGCGCCGCTTGAATCAAACCTTGCGCGGCTTGTTCGGGCTGAATTTCGAGCAGAGAATTAAAAAATTCCGCGTCTTTCCGAAGCGCGTTCATTACGACTTCATAACGCTTCGGCGTTTCGGGATGCCCGATTCCCGTGTCGTGTTTTTGATAAATCGGATGGTGAATTAATGCTGTTTTCATATTTTCAATTATTACATTTTTATTCGGTTGGGTCGTAGTCTATTCCACTTACTTTGGTCAATTCCAATCCATTTTTGAAGACTAATTGCAAGCCATGCTCCGGCTCCCAATCACATTCGCAAGTAATCAAAATGTAAATATTGTCGTCAATATTTGACCCTCGACAAATAAAAACACTTCCCGGATTAACATACTGCCAAATTTCATTTTCATGATTGATTTGCAATGGCGGTGCGCCCCAAGTTTGAGTATCGTAATAATCTTGAATTTCTCTATAATTATTAAAAACATTCAAGGAATCGCTCAATCTGTCCGAAACATTTTTGCTCAAGAAATTGCTTATTGCTTTATCTGCATTCACCAAAAAACTTTTATCCGTTTCCAAATCACATTGAAGCGTAAATTCCAATTTAATTTCATCGAAATACGGAATAAGAATCGGTTTACTAATCAACCATTCTTCAGGAACATCAGGATGAGGTTTTAGTTTTCCAATTGATTCAATTTCTACCTCATTCATAATTCAAATAAAAGCTGTTTCGTGAAGCAGTTCGCCTTTTGCGAATCTGTCGAAACTGAGGCACGAAACGTCTAAAAATGTCGCTTTGCCGTCGAGAATTATTTCGCTCAAAGCCTTTCCCGTCGCAGGCGAATGCATTACGCCGTGACCGGAAAAACCGTTGGCGAAATATAATCCTTCAACCGCGCATCCGCCCAAAATCGCGTGATGATCGGGCGTATTTTCATATAATCCGGCGCGGCATTTTTCTCTGACGATCTGCGTGTCAAACAAAAACGGCGAGCGATGTTTGGCTTTTTCGTAAACTTTTGCGATGAACGCTTCGTCAAAATTCGTGTCGGTCGATTCTTTCTCGTCTGGATCGGGATAAGCAAATAAAACTTCCGTATTGTCGGAATTTGCCGTCAAATCGACAAAATCTCTGGCAGGACGAAAATGAAAACCGCTCCCAATATCAATGACCATCGGAAGATTTTTTGGCAGAGTTTTTTCCGATTTCGCCCAAATTATCTGACGTTTTTGCGGCGAAACGGGCAGATCGATTCCGGCGGTTCGTGCGAGTTCACGCGCCCACGCGCCGGTTGCGAGAACGACTTTTTCGCATTCGATCCTGCCTTTGTTCGTTTCGACGGCGACGACTTTTCCGTTTTTCGTTTCAATCGTCAAAACTTCCGTTTCAAGCTGAATTTTCGCGCCTTGTTCCAAAGCTTTTTCGGTAAATCCGCGCATAATCGCCAAAGGATTTACAAAACCGTCGTTCGCGCCAAAACTTCCGCCGATAATGTCTTCGCAATTCAAGATCGGACAAATTTCCGCAATCTGTCTGCTGTCAACAATTTCAACGTCTTTCACGCCGAGCGTTTTTTGAAATTCGGCATTTCGTTTCAAATAATCGAATTGCTTCTCGTCCGTCGCAAAAAACAAATATCCGCGCGGCTCGTAACCGCAATCGAAACCGCAATTCGCCAGAAACCCGAGCGAATAAAGCGACATTTTAATATTGATTTCGGTTTCAAACTGCGCCCGAACGCCGCCCGTCGCCTTTCCCGTCGAACCGCTTCCCTGTTGCAATCCGCGATCAAGAATCAAAACATCTTTCGCGCCGCGCTCCGTTAAATGATACGCCACGCTCGCCCCGACTACGCCGCCGCCGATGATGACAATTTCAGTTTTTTTCATAAAGAATCAGCCACGAATGACACGAATAACACGAATAATAATTTTAAAAATTAATTCGTGCTATTCGTGTCATTCGTGGCAAAATTATTTTGCAAAGACTTGCGAAAAATCGGCAAAGGCTTTGAATTCGAGCGCGTTACCAGACGGATCAAGGAAAAACATCGTCGATTGTTCGCCAACCTCGCCTGCAAATCGCGTTTTCGGTTCAATCACAAATTCGACACCTTTCGACTTTAATCTTTCCGCGAAAGCGTGAAATTCGTCCGGCGGCAAAACGATTCCGAAATGCGGAACGGGAACGTGGTCGGCATCGACTTTATTGTGATGCACCGCGCCTGCATTTTCCGCCAAATGCGCGACGATCTGATGTCCGAAAAGATTGAAATCGATCCACATTTCCGAACTTCTGCCTTCTTCGCAACCCAAAACTTCGCCGTAAAAATGCCGCGATTCTTCTAAATCTTTAACAGGAAAAGCAAGATGAAATAAGTTATTGTTCATTGTAAAAACTCCGATATAATTATCTGAAAATAAAGTGTATGACCGAAGACGAAAAAATCAAAATCGAACCTGAGTTTAATCGTGCTTTAAATATTTGGCACGAAGATAAACCTCTCGAAGCGATAAATATCTTGAAAAAGCTGGACGAAAATTTTCCAAATCATTACGTTATTTCATTTACGCTCAGCGCAATCTATCACGATCTGGAAATTTGGCAACAAACTCTGAAATACTCGAAAAAAGCGGTCGCATTTTCTCCAAAGTCAGAATCAGCTTCCATAATTTTATTTCATTCGCTTTTTAATTTGAAAAAATATCAGGAAGCCTTTGATGAAATAAAAAGATTTTTGGCGATTGCGTCAATTAATAATAAACCATTGAAAGAATACGATTTATTGATTCGAGATTGGAAAAAAGATTTGAATTTGGCTACTGATAATTATTCAGAAATTATCGAATCGGTTTTCCAAAATATTACGTCACAATCTTAATGATTTGCCACGTTTTATGTTCGATAAAACCTTATTCAACCCTCTTTAATTTTTCATCTGTGA
>DAITPE010000077.1:0-13904 GCA_036833775.1 Pyrinomonadaceae bacterium
AATCGAAAAAATCTTTCCGCTCGTAAAACCCGTCGTGCGTCCGAATTTTCGGCAATTTGAACGGAGTGTAACTTGTTCTTTGCGCAGAAAATCCGTAATTTTTCCGATTTTCGGAATTTCGAGTTTATGCGATTGTCCGCGAAAAATTTTGGCAATTGCCGCGTCAATAAAATTCGGATTTTCGACATCGCCGCCGAAAATTATCGGCGCGTAATCATACAATTCCGCAACCGCTTTGCTTGCCGCCGGATCGCCCGGACTCGGATGCATTATCAGATCGCTGTCGTCTTTTTCTTTTTTCGTCAAATCGGCGAAAACGTGCGAATTTGAAAGCAGATAAATGTGTTTTTTGAGAAAAATATGCGCCGCTTTATCGATAAAATTCGGACGAAAAAAATAACCGATCGTGCCGTAATCGCTTGAAAGATTTGCATTTGCGCCGCTGATTCCGCCTTTCAAAATTTCGTGCGGTTTACGTGCTTCGGCTTCGGAAAAATCCTGTGAATTTACTCTAAAATTCAAAAAATCGGCGCGCGGCATTTCGTAAATGACGATCGGCAAATCTCGATATTCCTGCGGCAAAAGCTGCGTCGGCGGGTCTTCGAGCATTTCGCCGTTTGCATCTTCGACAAAAACTTGAATACAAAATTCGTCGGTTCCATCGATTTTCCCGACGCCGATCGCGTGAATGTTTGCCGATTTTCTCTTTTTCAGCCATTTTTCCGTCAGTTCATTTTTTACGCTGACCGCTTTTTTTAGTTTTCGTAGATTTTTAAGCGCATTTTTGCCGTATTTCCATTTGTTGTAAAGATTTTTCGCAAGAAAAAAAGACATTACCAGCGATGCTAAAATTGCCGTGATCGCAAGGCTTGGCGTTAAATAATCGGTGTTTGTCGGCGAAATATTTGAATTCGGTGTTTCGGCAACGGTTGACGCAGGTAAAGGCGAATTTGCTCGAATATTTGCCGAAGTGTTCGTCGGTGTTGAAGAAACGGACAAATTTGAATTAACTGAATTTGTTGAATTTGAATTTGTCGCTGCTGATGGAGAAACGCTCAGAGAAGGTTTTGGTGATGTATTAACGGTCGGTGAAACTACGGGAATTTCGTCGCTTTTCAAATCAGTTTCAGCATTTATTAAATCCGTTAAATCTTTTGAAGGAAAGCCTTTATTGATTTCATCTTGAATTGATTGAGTAAAAATGAGTTGATTGATTTCTTGTTTGCATAATTCTGAAAGTTTAGGATTTTTTCCGAAAGACTTTTTGCGCTGTTTCGTTAATTCAATCGTTTTTTCGACTTCTGTTCCAAAAATGATTTTTTTGTACTCATTAAATAATTCATTTTTCGCCCTTTCAATAAATTCACTTTTTTCTTTTTCACTTGAAAAACTTTTTCCTTTTAATTTTTTGGCAAGACTTTTATTTATTAATATTTTGTAATTTTCAATTTTGGCAGGATTTTGTTGGATTGCAGCTTTAAAGTCTTTTTCAATCTGAGATTTTGCATCGTTGACGCATCTTTCAACTAATTCGTTTTGCTTCAGCGAAACAAATAGAAATTCAAAAAAGAATTTTTTCGGCATAGTTGAAATTGATCGTGAAAGCAGTTTTCCGAAACTGCTTTCACGAATTTTTTAGATAAAAACTTCGATCGTTTCCTGATCTACCCGCGTGATATGGCAATATTGTTTTCCGGTGACAGAACTTCCCGCGCTTGAAGTTTGTTCTTTCGGGCGTAATTCAAATTCCGTCGAATCGGCGGCAGAAAGAAATTTGTAGCAAACGAAAAGATCGCTCAACGGCGCGTCGGGATTCGGATCGACATTCGTAATTTCGATCTTATACGGAAGTCCTTCGATTCTTGGGAGCGACCAATTATTTTCCGTTCCTCCGATTTTCAGTTTGACCGTAACTTCATCCGATTCAATGTTTACGCCCATCGTTTCGGCGACAAAACCGAAATCTTCTTCGCTCTTATTCTGCGGATCGAATTTGCGGAAGAAAGGCGCATTGAGAATTTCTTTTTCGTTCGGCATTACCGAATAAAAAAGTCCGTTTTCGATAAAAAGTTTTGTGACCGAAGGTTTTTCCGAAACGGCAAATTGTTCGTTTTTGACGAGGCTTTCATTGTGCATTTCTTCGCCTTCGAGATTCAATATCCATCGAATATCGTTATCGTTGATGTCGTTTTCAAGTCGGTTAAAACTTTCGGTTTCAAACAATTCGTAACCTCCAATTTGCGGATTTCCGTTTCCGCTGATTTCGATTGAAACATCTTCTGTCTCAGTAATTTCGCGGCTAAAAACGGGTGTGTAACCCAATTTGTCTGCACCGCCGCTTTCGATAAACGCGGGTTTGTAAATATTCAGTGTCAGTTTGTGATCGCCGCTGCGAATAATGGCGGTTTCACAGCGTTTTTTTTGCGGATTGAAACAGACGATTCCCAATCCCCGAACATTGATGAACGCTGTTGCTGAACTTTTTGTAATTGGCATAGATTTTCTCCTTAAAATTTATTGTTTACTGCTCGAAAATAAGTGATTTTTTTCGGTAAAACGTAACTTCAGCGGGAGAAAAAAACTTAGTAATTCGTAAATGCACCGACTGCCGAAAATGCTGACCAATAGTAAGGCGAACGAAAATTTCCTTCGGTATTTTTCAGCATTTCGATCTGCGCTTGCCGTAAAGCTTCGGAAATATTCATTTTCCCGATTCGCCGATTGCGATGAAAAGCAATCATTAAATCTTTTGCCGCTTCCGAATCGACTTTCCAGTTGCTTGCCACGACAACAGGCGCACCGACCGCTAAAAATGATTGCGCGATTCCGGTTGCGCCTTCGCCTTGAAAAATCTTTTCGCCGTTCGTTTCACAAGCGGAAAGCACGACGAATTTCGATCTTTCCAAACGAAAATCGGCAATCTCGGACAATGGTAAATTACCGCTTTCATTTGATTTAGCAAGCAATATTTTTGAATTCGGGGTAGATTCTAAATTTGTAACATAATGCCCGGCAAAATGAAAGATATTTTTTTCACGTAAATTTTCCGTGACAGCTTTTTTTGTTGCGTCTGCGCCGATAAATAAACGGTTTTGCGGATAAAATTCGACGATCTTTCGCGCCTCGAACTCTGCCGACGGCAAATCTTTCAAGTTTTGATTTTCTTCCCGATCAAATTGCGGATTTCCGACTGCCAGCAAACTTTCGTCTTTATATTTTTCTCTCTGTTTCGCTGTTTCCGTCGCTTTTATTAAAACATTTGCGCTCGGCGAAAAAAGAATCGGAAAATCTTCGACTAGAAAACGATTCGTTTTTTTATCCGAAAAAGCTGCAAAAGGAAGTTTATATAAATCTCTGTCTGCCACGATCACAAGCGTTTTTTTGCGGTCGAGAAAACTCGAAATTGGTTCAATTAGAATTTCAAAAAACTCTTCGGAATCTTTTTGGATTTCAGGCGAAAAATCTTTTTCATTAATAATTTGGTTCAAAAATTCATTCGTTTTAGCTTCAATAACTTGATCGGAAACTTTTTGTTCGACAACTTTAAACTCATTTTGCGAAATCAGCCAAATGACGAGTTTTTCCTTCAATTGAAAATATTCGGCAACCTGCACATTCGGCGGCAATTTTTCTTGTAAATCTTTTAATAAAAGTGGTTTGGCGAGTGACGGATATTTCTTTTCGAGTTCGGAAACGGAGAAATCGCCTTGGATAAAATCGAGCAGATTTCGCGCTTTCGATGCTTCGGCATATTCAAAAGCTTTTTGCGGATTTCCATCGCTCAACGCCGTTTCGACCGCGATTTCGTAAACGCTTTGCTGATTTTCAAAAAAGACGTTTCGCGTTTCCTCATCCAAAATTTTCAAACGATATTTTTCAGAAAGTTCGAGAGTTTTTTTGAGTTGCTCAGCAATTTCCGCTTTTCTTCCAAGCGCAAGCAAACAAAGCAGTTTTCCTTTTTCGGCGGAATAATTGTCAATTTCGGTTTCAGGATTTTTTTTGAGCAATTCGATCGTTTTTTCATAATTTTGCAAAGCTTCTTTAAAATTTCCCGTTTCCAATTTCAAATCGGCAATTTCGAGCGTCGCATATTGCAAAAGTCTGTTCTGAAATTCTGTATCTTTTGTGTTTTCAGCAGATAGCAAAGATTCTTCGGCAAATTTCAAGGCTTTCGGAAAATCTTTCTTTTTTTTGTAGATTTCGAGCAATAACTTCAACGAATCGTCAAAAGCCTGCGAATTTTTCAGCGAACTGTTTTCGGCGATAAAGATCGCTTCTTTTCCGAAATTTTCGGCGGCGGAAAAAATTTCGAGTTTGTTGAAAACGGCGGCTGAATAATAGAAATTTTGCCATTTAATACTTTCGCTTTTGCGGTAATCGTTTGGCGCAAACAGCGATTTCCCGAGATATTTCGACGCTTTTTTCAACTCGCCGACTTCTTGATAATGTGCCGCCAAAATGTTTGAAAATTTCGTTTGTAAAGAAATTTCTTGAAGACTTTCCGCCGTTTGTAGATTTTCGATCGCTTTTTCATTTGAAAGTGTGATTTCGTCCTGCAAAAGCAAGTTGTTTGCCGCCCATTCCGAAACTGCCAAATTCAGCCAAAGATAGTTTTTTCGACGACAATCAGCGGAAAGTTTTTCCAAAATTTCACTACTTTCTTTAATCTTTGACAGATCAGTCAACGAATGTGCAATCCAAAGTTCGGCAATGTGTTTTTCAAGCAAATTGCCCGAAATTTCAAACATTTTCGCGCTCGTTTCAAAACTCGTTTTGGCTTGACCGGGTTGTTTTTTGACAATTTGCGCAAAACCTTCGGAAAGAATCTGTTTTGCCGTCAGAATTTCTTCAAAATTGTTTGTCTTTTCGTAAAAATCAGCTATTTCGGCGACAAAAAAATCGGCGTTTTTCTCTTTTTCGAGATTGCCGATAAGTTTTAACGCTTCGATCGATTCTTTGGCTTCGTTATCATCACCGCGAATTTTTGCTTCGAGAAAACGCTTTGAAAGTTGATCGGGAAGCCAAACGCCGGAAATCATTTCACGCGTTTGCGAATTGATTTTCCAAGCCGTTTCTTGGTCTTGATTTCTATATGCCGCAAGAAAATCTTCCAAAACTTGCTCTTTCGTTTTCGAGGTCGATTTCAAGATTTCCAATCTTTCGAGATTTTTCCGCGCTTCTTCTGCCCAACCCGAATTTTTGTCTTTTTCGAGATAAAGATTCCAAGATTCTTTTGCTTGATTATAAAGCCGTAACTTCTGCAAACACAAAGATTTATTAAATAAAGCGGCGAGCAGATTCGGTTCTAAATTATATGCTTTTTCAAAATTTTCGAGAGCTTTTGCGAGCGTTTCGAGTTTCTTTTCGTTCGGCTGTTTTTCCGCAATTTCCAAATAAGCCGAGCCTAAATCGTTTCTTAATTTGGCATTATTTCCGTCAATTATAACGGCTTTTTCCAGTTCTTTAACGGCTTCGTCGGATTTGCCTTGCGTCAAATAAAAAACGCCGAGCTTGTGTAGATTTTCCGCCGAAGGATTTTTTTCCACAGTTTCGAGCAATTCGTTTTCAATACGCCGAAGTTTGCTTTTTTCACGTTCTTCAGCCGCGCCGCGCGTCACGGCAAGCGGTGCGTAATCGAAACTCGAAATTCTCGCTTCGATCGGTCTTTCTTTGCTGTAAACGGTTTTTAATTCAGCAATTTCGTCGGCGTTTGGTTTTTTGAAAATAAAGAATGAAACGATCAAAATTCCGATCAAAACGACGGCAAATGCGCCGACATTTAAAGGTTTTTGGAAAAATACTTTGAGTGATTCAAAAAAAGACGGTTTAGTTTCGGCGTTTTCTACTTGAAGAATTGCCGCTTTTTCTTTGAGAATTTTCGCCAATTCCGTTTTTTTCGCTCTTTCTTTATTGTAAATAAGCGTTTTCTGAAAATCTTCTAAATCTTTTTCGTTCAATCTGTTAAAGACAAAATCATTGATCAGATCGTCTTCGGCAATTTCCGTGAGCGAACAAAAATCTTCGTCCAAAAACAAAAGTTCCTCGTAATCAGCCAGAAGCGTTTCATCGGAAACTCTGCCAAGCAGATATTCGCGGATCGAAGTTTCATTTTTGAGAGATTCGTTCATCTTTTCGCTTCCAATTTTATGTGCCGTAAAGTTTCAAAACGTAACTAAAAATTTTGTTTGAAAACTACGACGCACATTCCTCCAAGCAATTTTTCAGTTTTTGTTTGATTCGTAAAATCTTCATTCTTAAAGCGGTTTTCGACAAATTCAGTTTTTCGGAAATCTGTTTGTGCAGATCGATTTTCGCTTGTTTTTCTTCGGAATAATAATCGAGAATCAAATCTCTTTTTTCGCTCGGGAGTTCTTTCAGACATTTTTCCAGACAATTTTCCGAACCGAAATCTTTTGGCTTTTCCGCGTAATCCATTTCGTCAATATTCAAATGATTTTTCTCTTTCCGCAGTGATTCGAGATAGACGAATTTTGCCACGCCGTAAACGTAAGCGGTTTTGTTTTCAATAATTTCTTCATCGATTTTCAAAATTACGCGATTGATCGTTTCGTCAGTAAGGTCTTCGGCAAAAAAACAGTTTCGGTGTGAAAAAAACGTGATCAGACGAAAACGCAGACGTTCGTATTCCTCACCTGCTTTTTCCGAATCCGAATTCAGCCAAGCGAGAAATTTTGCAAACCTTTCCTGTGTAACTTCTTTTTTTATAGTCTTTTCGACGGAAAATTTTTATTAAAATTAAATGGAGCGGGACAAAATAAAAATACATTAGAATATATTTTAGAGCAAGTTATCTTCAGATTTCGGCATTTTTCGGCGTTTGCCGCAATATGTTATTTTTGAAGGAAAGAATTGATTTTTTACGACAAATTTTATGAAGATCGGCATTTTAATTTCAGGTCGCGGGTCGAATATGACGGCGATCGTGGACGCGGTTCAAAGTGGAAAAATTCCGAATGCGGAAGTCGTTGTCGTGATTAGCGATAAATCGAAAGCACAAGGTTTAGAAAAGGCAAAAATGCGCGGAATCGAAACGGTTGTCGTGACGCGAAACAAGCGTTCGCGTGAAGAACACGACGCGGAAATAATTGCCGAATTGAAAAAGCGAAATGTTGAAATAGTTTGTCTTGCGGGTTATATGCGGCTTTTATCGAGTGGTTTTGTCCGCGCTTTTCCGAATAAAATTATTAATATTCATCCGAGCTTGCTGCCGAGCTTTCCCGGATTAGAAGCGCAGAAACAAGCGTTTGATTACGGCGTAAAAATTACGGGCTGTACGGTTCATTTTGTCGATGAAGATTTGGATCACGGCGCAATAATTTTGCAGAAATCGGTCGAAGTTTCAAACGATGAAACGGCGGAAAGTCTTTCGGCGAAGATTTTAGCGCAAGAACACGAGCTTTATGTCGAAGCGTTGCGGAAAATCGTTGCGGAAAAATACGAAATCGTCGGTCGGCGCGTCGTTTTCAGTGAAAATTAGACGATTTTGTTGAATAAAGCTTTCGTAATTTCACGGATTTTCAAATTTGAGATAGCGTCCCGCAAACCGAGAGTGAAAGTGTAGAAAAATATAAACGTCGGAAAAATCCCGTAAATTGCCAAAAATCTTGCTACACGATAAAGCATTTCTTCCAAAGTCATAAAAATTTCACAAATTTTAGTGAAAAAAGTTGCAAAAAAAGCCTTTAATTTGAAAGGCTTTTTGACATTGTGAATAAAAATACATAAACTTTAAGTTTTCGCTTTTCAGTGAAAATAAGGACAGTGAATTATGCCAAAAAGAACTTATCAACCGAACAATCGCCGCCGTGCAAAAAAACACGGCTTCAGAGCCAGAATGGCGACCAAAAACGGACGCGCCGTCTTGAAACGCCGCAGAGCGAAAGGACGCAAGAGATTAACGGTTCATCATTATTAAACTTTCGTTTGCCGAAAAGCGAACGGTTGCGGAAACCTGCTGAATTTCGCCGTGTTTACGGAACGGGAAAGCGTTTTGACGGGCGTTTCGTGACGGTTTTTATTTTGCCGTCGGAAACTGAAGTGCATCGTTTAGGCGTGACGGCTTCCAAAAAAATCAGCAATAAAGCACACGACCGCAATCGCGCAAAACGGCTTTTGCGTGAAAGTTTTCGCTTAAGCAAAGGCGAATTGGCGCAGATCGAAACCAAATACGATTGGGTTTTGAATGCGCGAAGAAGTCTTTTAAGTGTTAAACTGGAAGCACCGTTGGCGGAGTTTCGGCAAATCGTGGCGAAAGTCAAAAAAATTGAATCAGAAAAGGCGACTTAAACGTCAAAAGGTAAAGGATGAAGTTTTTGGTTTTGGATTTATTGAAACTTTACAAGACGTTTATTTCGCCTTTTTTACCGCCTGCGTGCCGCTTTACGCCGACCTGTTCCGAATATGCGATGCAAGCCGTCGAAAAATACGGCGCAATTCGCGGAACATGGAAAGCGTTTAAGCGTATCTTACGTTGTCAACCTTTTTGCAAGGGCGGGCACGATCCTGTGAGGTGATTTTAGATTTGGGAATTCGGATTTGGGATTTATTATTTTTTCGCAAATATATTAAATCTATAAATCCAAAATCAAAAATCGAAAATCCGAAATTGAAGTGATGGATAATCAGAAACAGCAAAATCAATCTCGTTTTATCATCGCGGCGGCTTTGTCGCTCGCGGTTTTATTGGGCTGGCAGTATTTTTTCGCCCCGAAGAAACCGCAAGGTGATAACGCAAATACGGCGCAAACAGCGGCAAATACGAGCGTTTCGCCGACTCCGGCACCGCAAGCGGCACAACCTCCGGCGCAAACCGCTGCAGCTGAAACGCCGGACAATACGCCGAACAAACAGATCACGATCAAATCGCCTCTTTACGAAGTAAAACTCGATTCAAAAGGCGGCTTAGCTACAAGCTGGATTTTGCTGAAAAATGTTTCGCAGAAAGACCCTGACGGTTCGCCGCTTTTTGCAGACGGTTCGACGAAAGAAGTTAAAACGCCGCTTCAATTGATTTCACCCGAATCTTTGAACCGCAATCCGCGCGAATTGCCTTTTCGTTTGGCGACGGGAGATGCGAATCTCGATAATTTGCTGAATCAGCGCAATTATACGGTTTCCCAAACGGAAGAAACGGTTCAGCTTAACGGCAAAGACGAAAAGAAAATCGATTTCGTTTTGACGGACGCAGCAAACGGTGTCGAGATTACGAAATCTTTTGTTTTTCGCGCCGACAGTTATTTAGCCGATTTGCAGGTCAAATTAACGAAAGGCGGTCAGCCCGTTCCGAATACGAAACTTTTGATCGGCGCAAGTCTCGGCGATCAGGGAATCAAAAAACACAATTTTTATCACATCGAACCCGAAGGCGTTGCCGTTACGAGCAATAAGATCGAACGCCACGCCGGAACTTCTTTTACATACACAAATAACGAAAGCAATTTGCCAATCAACGGCGAAACCGATTGGGCTGGCGTTGCTGATACATATTTTACGATGACGGCGATTCCGGCGCAGAGAGCGAGCGGTTTGGAATATCGCGCATCGAAATACGATGTGCAAACTGAACCTTATTACGACGGAATCATTGCTTGGATCACGCGCACTCAGAAAACGGTCGAAACACGTCATTTGATCACCGCCTACGTTCCGATCACGACGGACGGTTCGACGACTAAGATTTATACCGGTTCGAAAGATTTTTTCACGCTGCGCGATTACAACGAAATCTTGACGCAGAGCGTCGGTAGAGAAATCGACATCGAAGATTTAATAAACTACGGTTGGTTCAAATTTTTGACAAAACCGCTTTCGATTCCGATTCTTTACGCGATTAATTTTCTCTACAAATTAACCAGCAATTACGGAATTGCGATCATTATTTTCACGTTTTTATTCTATTCTTTGCTGTTTCCGCTTCGTTGGTCGCAGTCGAAATCCTTCAAAAAAGCGTCTGCAAATGCGCCGAAAATGAAGGAAATTCAAGATAAAATTAAAGAGTTACAGAAAAAAGGCGTGCCGATGGACGATCCGCGAATGCGTGATCTGCAAATGCAGCAGTTGAAAATGACGAAAGACGCTTTGCCGATCGGCGGTTGTCTTCCGATGCTTCTGCAATTTCCGCTGCTTATCGCGCTTTACGTTGCTGTCACGATCTCGCTCGGTTTCCGTCAAGCGACGTTTTTGTGGCTGCCCGATCTTTCCGCCGGCGATCCGTTTCATTTTCTCGAATTCATCTTTGCAGGTTCGATGATTCTTTCGATGAAGTTTACGCCGACCGCGCCGACTGTCACGCCCGAACAGCAAATGCAGCAGAAAATGATGACGTATTTTATGCCCGTAATGATGCTCTGGGTAATGTGGGGCGCGCCCGCAGGTCTTTTGATTTATTGGCTTTTCGGTAATATTGTCAGTTTTGCGCAGCAAATGCTTATCAATCGAATCAATAAACCGACCGATCCGCCGAATCAGGAAGTTGTCGATTCATTGCCGAAAAATTTGAAAAAAGTTAAATCAAATCCGGCAACGTCTTAATTTTCAAAAAGGAGTTTTTATGAACGAAATCTGTCAAAATGCCGAGCAATTTTTAACCGAACTAATCAGCGAAATGCGTTTTAATTTAAGCGTTTCGAGTGAATTGACGGATGAAGGCTGTCTGTTTGATCTGAGCGGCGTTGACGTGCCGTTTCTGCTCAGCGAAAACGGTGAAATGCTCGACGCTTTCGAGACGATTTTGTTTCAGATTTACGGGTGCGAACTCGACCGACAGCATCGTTTTATCTGTGATGCCGAAGGTTTTCGCCGCACACGCAAAGCCGAACTTCAAGCAATGGCGCGTTTTGCCGCCGATCACGTCCGCAAAAACGGCAGACCTTTTACTTTCGGGAAATTGAATTCGACCGAACGCCGAATTATTCATTTAACTTTGCAGGAAGAAGAAGATTTGGCAACCGAATCGGTCGGCGACGGACGCGAACGCCGTTTGCAGGTTCGTTTAAAATAATTTCAGATTTCAGATTTCAAATTCCAAATCGTTGAATTCGGAATCTGGAATCTGAAACTTGAAACTATGAAAAATACAATCGTCGCACTTGCCACACCTCTCGGACGTAGCGGAATCGGTGTCATTCGCCTGAGCGGAAACGATTCGCTCGGCATCGCAAAAAAACTCATTCGCGAAGAAGATTTTTCACCAAAACCACGTTTTTCCTCGCTCAAAAAAATCCATGATCTCGAAACAAAAGAAGTTTTAGACGAAGTTTTGATAACTTATTTCAAATCTCCGAATTCGTTTACCGGCGAAGACGTAATCGAAATCGCTTGTCACGGTTCGCCCGTGATTTTGCGTCAAATCATTGATTTTTGTTTGAAACTCGACGCGCGAATGGCAGAAGCCGGGGAATTTTCGCTTCGCGCGCTTTCAAACGGTCGGATGAATCTTTCGCAAGCCGAAGCAATCCGCGATCTCATTGACGCGCAAACAGTTGCGTCGGCGCGGCAATCTATCCGCCAGCTTCGCGGCGAATTTTCAAATCAGCTTCAACCGCTCAAAGACGATCTTTTAAATGTCATCATCGTTCTCGAATCCGCGCTCGAATTTGTCGAAGACGATTTGCCCGATTTTCAAAATGAACAAATTAAAACAAAACTAATTGAAATTGCCGAAACAGTCGGAAAAATGGCTAAAACATTTCAAGCCGGAAGATTGATTCGTGAAGGTTTAAAAGTTGCGCTCGTTGGTCGTCCGAATGTCGGTAAATCAAGTCTTTTCAATGCTTTACTCGGACAAGACAGAGCGATCGTGACAGAAATCGCCGGAACGACGCGCGATCAAATTCACGAAAAATTCGTTATCAACAACATTCCGATTTCTCTGATCGACACTGCCGGATTACGCGAAACTAAAGATGTCGTCGAAAGTATCGGAGTCGAACGCTCTCGCCGAACAATGGCTGATGCAGATTTAGTCATTGTAATGCTTGATGGTTCGCAAAAACTTATTGAGGAAGACATAGAAATTCTCAGTCAAGTTTCAGAATTAAATCATCTTGTCATTATTAACAAAACCGACCTCGACCAAGCCGATTTAAACTTAAATGAATCAAAAATCATAAGCATTTCCGCCAAAACAGGCGAAGGTTTGGAAAATCTCAAAAACGCAATTGTCCAACCTTTTCAAAATGTTGAAATCGATTCCAGCGGGTTTTTGGTTTCCGATGCCCGACACCACGATCTCCTTTTACGCACCGAAAGCGAAATCAAAAACTCGCTCGAATTATTAAATCAAAAAATGAGCGAAGAAATTGTATTGATTGGTTTGCATAATGCTCTCAAATATCTTGGACAAATTACCGGCGAAACTACTACAGAAGATATGCTGACGAGAATATTTTCGACTTTTTGTATCGGCAAATAGACTTTGTTATCGGATTATTATAATTTTCTGACACTTTAATTACTGTGGAGTGTAGGCAGATTTCATAACTTCATTTCTCTCTTTTTGTTTCATAACATTTTCTAACTACTCGACAAAAATATTCCCGATTATTATTTTTGCGGGTTTTTATTAAATTGTTGATTGTTTTATTTATTCAATTTATTTCAGCTATTCTACCTTCTCCTTTCATTTTTACGGAAGCTTAAGATATTATTTTTGCAAAGGCATTTTTGGAGGATTGAGAAATGTTTCCCGACAATGATAGATTTGAATCAATGTTTACGCTTGAAAATGAAAAAAACGGCGTGATCGAAGAAAAAACTTTTCGGATTTTAGTTCTTGGCGATTGGAGCGGCGATTCTGAAAAAGTAGAATTCAAGAATCGTCCGATTATCGAAATCGATCGTGATAATTTCGATTCTGCTTTAAATCGTTGCAAACCCAATCTCCAATTAAATCTTTCGGAAACTGCCGATGAAATTACTTCGCTCGATTTTACTGAACTCGATGATTTTCATCCCGATAATATTTTTCGGCAAGTTCCGCTCTTTACTGAACTTCGCAGTTTACGCCGCCGACTTTCCGATCCGGCTACTTTCAATAGTGCCGCTCATGAGGTTCGAGGTTGGATTTCTGATCGTCAGATCGAACCGACGGATGAAAATTCCGAATTACCGCAATCTGTTCAATCCGACGAACTTTTAGATCAAATTCTTTCAGGGAAATCTGAAGCCGTCAGATTGCAAAAAGCTGATTCTTCCGAACTTAGTTCTCTTTTAAAGGATTTAGTTCGTCCTTTTTTAATTGGCTTTGACGAAAATGAACAGAAATCTTTGATTTCCTTGGTTGATAATGCCACCGGGGAACTAATGCGTAAAATTATTCACCACCAAAAATTTCAAAATCTCGAAGCTGCGTGGCGAAGTTTATATTTTTTGATTAGAAATGCTGAAACTGACTCAAGTTTGAAAATCTATTTTTTGAATATTTCTAAGGAAGAACTAATTGCTAAACTCAAAGATAACAATAACTTAACCGAAACTGAGGTTTTTCGTAAAATAGTTGTCGAAGCTAACTCATTATTTGATGACGATACTTTCAGCGTTTTTGTCGGAAATTATGAGTTTGACTCTGAACTCGATGATGTAGCTTCCTTAATTCGGCTTTCTAAAATTGGTGCCTCAATAAACTGTCCATTCATTTCAAAAATGTCGCCGAAATTGTTAGATTTTGATTCTTTTGTAGATGCCTCAGATTCTTCCGGTTGGACTATTTCTGAAGATTCTCGTCAAGGAAAACTTTGGGCAACACTTCGTTCTTTGCCTGAATCTGAATTTTTAGGAATGACTCTTAACCGTTTTTTGTTGCGTCTTCCATTTGGTTCTGAGTCAGATCAAATTGATAGTTTTGCTTTTGAAGAATTTGGAGATAAACCATTACACAACAATTA
>DAITPE010000078.1:0-13868 GCA_036833775.1 Pyrinomonadaceae bacterium
TCATATTGGTCTCTTTTAAAAGTAATTTATGCCGCTCACAGACAAAATATACACAGCTCACAGATGAAACGTCTGCGGATCAGATTGAAAAAACAGATTTCAGAAGCTGTTGTTTTAAGCGTGAAAGAAAAGTATTCCCGTTTATTTTTTATAACCGAACGGGATCGACGCTACCGTGTAAACTTAAATT
The DNA here is from genome assembly GCA_036833775.1 of Pyrinomonadaceae bacterium. GTDB lineage: Bacteria > Acidobacteriota > Blastocatellia > Pyrinomonadales > Pyrinomonadaceae > JAJQRF01. The sequence goes on from DAITPE010000078.1 coordinate 191, forward strand.
TCTAATTTATTTTTGTTAATTTAGACATTAAAGTCAACTAAGGCAATTTTAACTGGTTGGAACTTGCCAAAAACATTGGCGAAAAGACAGGGGACGTAACAGATGCGACTGTGCGACTGCGAGATTTTTCAGCGTTTATTGATTGAAATCAAAACGCTCTGCCGCAAACGTCAAACCTTCTATGAAGTACGTCAACCATCTGTGGAGTGCGAAAACATACGATTTCGTATGTTAAACCTTCTGTACAGAGCGTCAACGTATCGTACAGTGCGTCAACCTTCTGTGGAGTGCGTCAACGCATTCCACAGAAGAAAAACATACGATTTGGTATGTTTTCGTACTCCACAGAGCGTTGATATACCAAATCGTATGTTTTTTGATGAAAATCGAGTCTTTTAATAACCTAAAACAAAAATTTCAGCTTACTTTCAAGACGACTTTTCCCGTCGTTTTTCTGCTTTCGATGGCTTCATGCGCTTCTTTCGCCTGTTCCAAGGGAAATTCCGTGACTTGGATTTTCAGTTTTCCCGCGCCGTAATATTCGAGTAATTCTTTCGTAAAAGCAATGCGGTTTTCGACCGATTCATTCATCAGCCAATAGCCTTGGATTTTGTGATTTTTCGCCATCAAACTCAAGACCGAAACTTTGAAGTCTTCGCCCGAAGCCGAGCCGTAAACCCACATCGTGCCGTGTTTTGCGAGAACTTTCAGATTTTGCGCAACGACCGCGCCGCCGACCATTTCGATTATCCAATCGACTCCTTTGCCGTCGGTCGCCTGCAAAACTTCGTCCGTCCAATCCGCTTCCGAATAATTGACCGCGAAATCCGCGCCGAGATCGGCGACGAGCTGTAATTTCTGCTCGCTCGAAGCCGTTCCGATCACTTTCAAACCTTTCAATTTCGCAAGCTGAACGAGTAAACTGCCGACACCGCCCGCCGCCGCGTGAATCAAGATCGATTGTCCCGATTTTGTTCCGTTCAAAAGTCCGAGCGCAGTCAAACCTTGCACGAGAAGCGCGGTCGATTCGCCGAAACCGAGTTCGTCGGGAAGCGGCAAAACTGTCGCCGCTTTCGCCGTCGCAAATTCCGCATAACCGCCGCTCGATGCCGTCGCCAAAACGCGCTGACCTTTTTGAAATTTCGTCACTTCCGCGCCTAACTCTTCAATCGTTCCGGCAACTTCGTAACCGAGCGTCAATGGCAGATCGGGCTTCGTCAAATAATTTCCCGCACGCATCATCGTGTCGGCATAATTAATCCCCGCCGCCGCAACTTTTACCAAAACCTCGTCCGCTTTCGGTGTCGGTTTTTCCACATCTTCGAGCGTCAATTTGTCCGCTCCGCCAAGTTCGTGAACTCTGATTGCTTTCATAATTTTATATTTTACTTAACCGCAGATTTTCGCAGATGAACGCAGATAAAAACAACTTTAATTCTTCAGTTTTGAAATAGATTTAAAGACATCTGCGTTTATCCGCGTCCATCTGCAGTTAATTTTTTCTCATTTCCGCTGAAAAGCTCGGCGATGATTTCATACGAACGCAGGCGTTTTTCTTGGTCGAAGATCATCGCGTTCACCATAATTTCGTCGGCTTTTGTTTCTTCCAAATATGCTTCCAATTTTCGCTTCACGGTTTCCTTGCTTCCGATGATCGAACCGCCGGTTCTCGATGCAACCAACGCTTTTTCTTGCGCGTTCCAAATCGCGTCCATATCGGAGACAGGCGGCGGAATTTTGCCCGGTTTTCCGCGCACTAAATTAAGAAAAGATTGATATTGCGAAGTCGCCAAAAATTCGGCTTCTTCGTCAGTTTCCGCCGCGATAATATTCAAACACACCATCGCGTAAGACTTCGGCAAAGCTTCCGAAGGCTGAAAAGTCTGACGGTAAAGCTTGAGCGACGGCAAAGTGTATTCGGGCGAAAAATGCGCCGCGAAGGCGAACGGCAGACCTAAAACGCCCGCAAGATGCGCCGAAAATCCGCTCGAACTCAAGAGCCAGATCGGAACATTTAAACCTGCGCCCGGAACGGCTTGAACTTTTTGATTTTCGACCACATCTTTGAAGAAAAACCTTAATTCTTCCAATTGCTCGGGAAATTCTTCGCCGTCGTTCGTCAAAGTCCGCCGCAAAGCCAAAGTTGCCGGACGATCGGTGCCCGGAGCGCGTCCGAGTCCAAGATCGATTCGATTCGGATAAAGACTTTCGAGCGTTCCGAATTGCTCGGCAATCACGATCGGCGCGTGATTCGACAACATAATTCCGCCCGAACCGACGCGGATTTTCTTCGTATTTCCCGCGACAAAACCGATCACGACCGAAGTCGCCGCACTCGCAATTCCGGGCATATTGTGATGCTCGGCGAGCCAGAGTCTCTTGTAATCTAAACTTTCGGCTTTCTGCGCCAAACTCAAAGTCCGCTTAAACGCATCCGCCGGAGTTTCGCCTTCAAAAACGGGCGACAAATCCAAAACCGAAAACGGAATATTTTTAATACTGCTCATAATTCCTCACTAATTTTTAGCCACGAACAAACACGAAATTTCACTAAATATGTTCTCTGTTTTTCAAAATTTCTTTGACTTTTTCAAATTCAATCTGCCATTCAGGGCTTTCCTTAAATTCAATATAATCAACTTTCAACGAACGCTCAGACTCGTCTCTGTCTGACAAATCAAATGATTGCTCACATTGATGCAAACTTTTTAGTCTAGCTAAAAGTCTTTTGGTCGGATATTTTTCAAGTTCTTCAACATTTATTGAGAATATCTTTCTGCGTTTCATTTTCGTGTTTGTTCGTGGCTAATTTCCTATCCCAAAACTACCAATTCTTCTTCATTCGCAATCACGGTTTCGTTTTCTTTTTCCTTCAATTTTCTGTTGAGCATTGTTGCGATGAAAATGCTGAAAAGAATGATCGCAATGCTCAGATAACCCGTAATTTCGTAATTTTGAAGTTTATTATCAGGCAATTTGACGACGATTAAACCTGCGATAACCGAAGCAAAACCGACGAATAATTGTTGGACGGACGAATTGAAACTCATAAAACTTCCGCGTCTTTCGGGCGGCACGACATTTGAAACCATTGCCTGCGCGGGAATCATTCTGCCCGTCGAAACGACAAACCACGTTCCCGTGATGCAAAGCACGAAATAAAACGGAATCGCGGGCAGATTCGTGATCAAAGCGATCAGCGGAACGCCTGCAACTGCCATAAAAATAAACAAATTATACTTGCCGAGCCGGTCTGCCAGCCGTCCGATCAGCGGCGATGAAACGAGCGTCAGCGCACCGCCGACCATATAAATTAAAGGCGTTTGCGTTTTAGAAAAGCCCATATTGAATTCCATAAACGGATTGATAAACGGGATTATCATAAAATGTCCCATCATCAAAAACGCCGTCAATGCGAGTGCGTAAAGCTGGCTGGAATTGCGAAAAACATCGCCGATCAATTGGACGGAATTAATTTTTTGACGATCTTTGACGAGCAAGTGCGCGTCCATTTTCGGCAGAAATTTGATTAAAAACGGGACGAGCAAAACTCCCAGAATAACAACGAAAAAGAATGGCGCGTGCCAGTTGAAGTGATTCGCGATATAAAGCCCGAACGGAACGCCGAAAACCGAAGCCGCCGAAAACGCCGCCATGATCATTCCCATCGCCGCCGCGCGTCGAATATACGGCACGATGTCGGCGACGATCGACAAAACCTGTGCACCGATCAATCCGCCGAAAAGTCCGGCGACGATTCTCGATATGAGTAAAATTTCGTATCGAGGCGAAATCGCACAGCAAAGCGTTCCGATCAAAAATCCCGCGTAAGCAAAAAGCAAAACTTTTTTGCGGTCGAAATTGTCCACAAAAAACGCGGCGGCAAATCCCGAAAATCCTGCACTGAAAGTATAAGCCGCAACGAGCATCGAAAATTGCTGCGAGCTGATGTCAAAATACGGCATCAGATAATTTCCGAGCGGCATCATGATCATAAAATCGAGAATGTGCGTGAAATTTAAAACCGTCAGCAACAGCAAAATTATTTTTTCTTTTGATAACATCTAAAAAACCACTTTCTCACGCGCGGCGTGTAAAACTTCAACCAATCGAATACTTAGAAAGAAAATTTTAACCGCAGATTTTCGCGGATTACCGCAGATAATTTTCAGACAAGATTTCCGTTGAAACCCAATCTGTATTTCGTATGATTCCAATCTTGAATTTCAATAAAATTATCGTGAAAAATAAACTCGTCTTTTCCTTCAGGCGTTACTAAAATATCTGCAAAACCGACTGACCAAATGATACTTCCATCTTTATCAATTTTGCTTGCTTGAAATTCGCCGTGGACGAAAATTCCGTTTTTCGTGTTAAAGATGCGGAAACAAGTTGCATCATCAACTTGTTTCATCCAATTCAAATTCAAATCAGGCAAACACAAACTAAAAATCTTATCTGAACAACAAATCAGAATATCGTTTTCAATTATCACAGCCGAGTTTTCGTGAATTCCTGTTGCTCCGCCAACCGCACAAATAAGCGCACTGCTTAAAAGTTTTTCGTCTTTGTAAACTTTTATTCCGTGTTTTGTTGAGTGATAAATGTCACTGTCTTCATCAATAAATACCTTCTCAAACGAAAAAGAATTATCCGTCGAATCAGATGAAAAATCGGGATCATCGGACAATTCAATTTTATATTCATCAAAACTCAACTCGATCATTTCCAATCAAAAAATATCTGCGTTCATCCGCGAAAATCTGCGGTTAATTTTTTATGCGCTTTTCGCCTTTCGTAAATCAATCGCGCGTCCGTATTGCTTCGGCACATCAACTTCGCCACCCAATTCTTTCGCCGCCGTGAACGGAAAATAAGGATCGCGCAAAAATTCACGCGCCATCAAAATCGCATCAGCTTCTCCGTTTTGCAAGATTTCTTCGGCTTGTTTAGGTTCGGTTATCATTCCGACCGCGCCGGTTGCAATTCTGACTTGTTTGCGGATTTCCGCCGCAAATGAAACTTGATAATTCGGCGCAACGGGAATTTTCGCATACATAACATTGCCGCCCGTCGAAACGTCGATCAGATCGATGCCGATTGCTTTCAGTTCTTTGCAAAGTGCGATCGATTGTTCCAAATCCCAACCGTTTTCCATCCAATCGCTCGCTGAAATCCGCACGAAAACAGGCAGATTTTCGGGAACTGCGGCGCGAACTTTTCTTGCAGTTTCGAGCAAAAAACGCATTCGATTTCCCAAACTTCCGCCGTATTCGTCTGTTCGTTTATTCGAAATCGGCGAAAGAAATTCGTGAAAAAGATACCCGTGCGCGGCGTGAATTTCGACGACTTCAAAACCTGCTTCGACGCTTCGTTTTGCCGCCGTGACGAAATCTTCGGTCGTTTTTTCGATGTCGTCTTTTGTCATTTCACGGGGCATCGGATAATCGTCCGCAAACGCAATCGCTGACGGCGCAACGGTTTCCCAACCACCGTTATTTTCTTCAACTTTTTTCCCGCCGTTCCAAGGTTCACTCGTCGAAGCCTTACGTCCGGCGTGTGCCAATTGAATTCCTGCGATCGCGCCGTTTTCTTTGATAAATTTCGTGATTTTTTTATAAGCGTCGGCGTGCGCGTCCGACCAAATTCCTGCATCCGACGGCGAAATTCTGCCTATCGAAGAAACGGCGGTCGCTTCCTGAATTATCAATCCCGCGCCGCCGACCGCGCGGCTTCCCAAATGCACGAGATGCCAATCGGTCGGCATTCCGTCTTCGCTCGAATATTGACACATCGGCGAAACCCAGATGCGGTTGCGAAATTCGACACCACGAATTTTGTATTTTTCAAATAATTTACTGTTCATAAACTTCCCTTTTCGTTTTAATTAACCGCAGATGGACGCAGATGAACGCAGATTTTTTTATTTTTTTTTCATCTGCGTCCATCTGCGCAAATCTGCGGTTAATTTACCTTAAAAATATTCCTCAAATTTACCGACTGAAAAACTCTTTTCACCTCAACACGCGGTTTGCCGAAATTTATCAGCAAACACAAAGGCAAATTCGTTGCCTTCAAATAATTCAAACATTGCGCCAGATGTATTTCGTCAATTCCTTTGACGGTTTTCAATTCGACTATGACTTTGTTTTCAACTAATAAATCGGCAATATATTCACCAACCACACGATTTTTGTAATAAACATTTATCGGATGCTGTTGTTTTACATTCAAATTCTTTTCAATCAATTCAAAAGCTAAAGCGTTTTCATAAACCTTTTCTAAAAACCCGTTTCCGAGCGCGTTTCCAACCGCATACGAACAGCCGATAATTGTTTCACTAATTTTATTAAGCTCATCTTCACTCATAAAAATCAACAAATCATCTGTGTTCATCCGCGTAAATCTGCGGTTAATTCTCCTAAGTCATCTGCACCCAATCTTCGCCCGAAACTTCGTTCCATCTTTCACGAATCGCATTAAATTCTTCGCTCGAAAGTTTTCCTTCGGCGACGTATTTCGCGTTTTCCTGCCAGCGATTTGGTTTCGTCGTGCCGACAATCATTGTGTCGATGCCGTCGATCGAAAGCGTAAATCTTAAAGCTGTTGCCGTCGTCTCTTCCAAAGATTTTTCGAGAAATTCGTATTTCAATTTCTGAATGCGATGCCAATATTCGTGATGATACGAATCAGGCGGAAGCTCTTTGTGCCGCCAAACCGCATTGGCGATCGGACGTTTGGCAATCACGCCTAAACCTTTTTCGACAGCTAGTTTGATATTTGAATCAATTGCAGTTTGATCGGCGATCGAAACCGAAGTTTGCAAAGAATCGAAAACATCGAGTTCGATCGCGTATTTTGCGTCTTCGTTATCGCCCGAATAACCGATAAAACGCGTATAGCCTTTTTCCTGTGCACGCTGCAAACCTTCGATACAATCGCCGCGACGCAAAATTTCAGCCGAACAACTGTGAAGCTGTGCAATGTCCAAATAATCCGTTTTCAGATTTCGTAAAGAATTTTCGATCGTTTCCAAAATTCCTTTTTTCGACCAATCTTCACGCGTAAAAGCATCGAGCGCACCGCATTTCGTGAGCAGATAATACTCTTTGCGTCTGTTTCCGACGGCTTTGCCGATCAGCATTTCCGAAGTTTTATAAGCCGCCGCCGTGTCGATCACGTTCAAGCCCGCATCGAGCGAAGAATTCAGCAAATCTTCAACGGTTTGCTCATCTTTGCCGTCCCAACCGATTTCCGCGCCGCCAAAGCCGAGCACCGAAAATTCCATCTCCGTTTTGCCGAATTTTCTTTTTTCCATAATATTTTTAACCGTAGATTCACGCAGATGGACGCAGATTTTTTTGATATTTTTAATTATTTCTCTTTCTTTATCTGCGTTTATCCGCGTCCATCTGCGGTTAATTTCAGTTTATAAATCAAAAATAAAACAGGTCGTTGTGCCGTGTGCGTAAAGTTTGCCGTCCGCGCCGATCAGTTTGCCTTCCGACGAAGCGATTTGTCTGCCGACATTGACAACTTCGCCGACGGCTTTCAGTGCGCCTGTTTTTTCAAAGATCGGACGCACGAAATTTACTTTTATCTCGACGCTCGTCGAACCTTTTCCCACATCCAATGTCGCGTGAATCGCGCACGCCATCGCTGAATCTAAGAGCGTGCAGATAAATCCCCCGTGAATCGTTCCCAACGGATTGTAAAATTTCCCGTGCGGTTTTCCTTCAAAAACCGCACGTCCCGGCTCGATCTCAGTCAAAAGAAAATCGAAGCTTTCGCCGATCGGCGGCGCGGGTAAGTCGCGCGCGACCATTTTCTTGAAAATTTCGATCGGCTTTTCGTTTTTCCAGATTTCCAGCGGAATCAAACCGTATTTTATTTCTTCGCTCGGACTCATTTATTTGTTCAATTCCTCTTCGATCTTCGCCGTCAATCTTGCGTCGTCGGGCGTTACGTCAGGCGCAAAACGCGCGGCGATCTCGCCGTTTTTGCCGATCAGAAACTTTTCAAAATTCCAAACAATATCGTTTGATTTTGCAAGAAGCTGCCCGATTTTAACGAGTTTCAGCATAAACGAATTTCCGCCGACATCGGTTTTCGGATGCGTTTCGGTCAGATGTTTGTAAAGCGGATGCTGATTTTCGCCTTTGACGGAAATTTTCGAGAAAAGCGGAAAAGTGACGTTGTAATTCATATCGCAAAACGTCTTGATCTCGTCTTCCGTGCCGGGTTCCTGACCGAGAAAATTGTTTGCCGGAAAGCCGAGAATCTCAAAACCTTGGTCGTGATATGCGCCGTAAAGTTTCTGCAAACCCTCATATTGCGGTGTCAAACCGCATTTCGAGGCAACATTTACAACAAGCAAAACTTTGCCTTTATAATCGCCTAAATTCGTTTCCTGTCCGTCAATCTTATTCACCGGAATTTCGTAAATTTCATTTGCCATAGCTTATTTTCTCCTTATATTTTCAACAGATTTTTCGATCAATTTTTCTAAAACTTTTTCGTCAACGTCGCTCAAACGCTTGAAATACAAACAACCTTTGCCGAGTTTATATTTGCCCAATTTCGATAACGATTCTTCATCCATCAATTCGCCGTTTGTCAGATAAAGCGTCAGATTCGCTTTACGGGGCGAAAAACCGATTTCCATCCAATCGAGTTCACGACCTGATTCATATTTCAAAAGTCTTTCGCCGAAACCGACAATGTTCGTTCCCCACATTTTCGGCTTTGCTGCGGTCGCTTTCTCCATTATTTCCGCGATCTTTTTACAATCTGTGCGAATTTTTTCATCTTCGATTTGATTAAAAAACTCTTCGACGCTTGCTTTGGTTTCCTTCGTTTTCAGTTCATTTTTTGCCATTTTTCCTCAGAATTTTGTTTGATTATTTCGCTTAATTCCTGATAAAAAAAACTTACGGGCGTGGTCGAAGTAACGATATTTTCGTCTTTTACTAAATTTCCCCGCTCGTCGTATTTTTCGTCCGACATTCCCCAAACAACGCCGACGAGTTCGTATTCGCTCGAATTTGTTTGCGGATTTTCCGTTTCCGCAAAAAACAATCCGCCGCTGCCGCCGTAGGTCGAGAAACAATTCACGTCGATTCTACGCGAAGGATTTTCGGTCGGAACGATTTTCACGTTGCGGCTGATCGTCATTTGCCAACCGCCTTCGCCCAATTCTTTGTCGCCGTTAAACCCCGCACAGCCTAATCTTTCTTCTTTTGAACGGATTTCTTCAAACGTCAAAGCGGAAAATTTCAACGGTTTTATCAAACTTTCCGGTATCTTTTTGTTCAATTTGACGATCGCGTAATCAGGATTCATTTCGGCTTTCAACACGCGTTTTATACTGACATTTTCGATTCGCCGATTGCCGTTTGCCCTAAAAATCACGCTCGTAAAATGCGGTTCGATGTCTTTCGTGATGTCGAATTTGACGTTATTTTCCAAAAAACAATGTCCTGCCGTAACGGCAATATCTTCGGAAACGAGCGTCAAAGAACACCATTTTTGCCCGATAAAATTAATTTTTCCGACCGCCGTCAAAGCCGGATATTTATTGAAATCGAAAACTTCCCGTTTGACTTTGAAATCATTTTCAGCCGATTTTCCGCTCAAACCGCAACCCGCGAAAATCGCGGAAAAACTTAACAAACCGATTAAAATGAATATTTTCAATCTCTTTCTTTTCTAACGATCATCAAACCGTCGCGGACAGCGAAAAGAATGTTTGAAACGCGCTCGTCCGCTTGAATTTTGCTGTTGAATTCATTCAAGGCGATCGTGCTTTCATCGTCGTATGTTTCTGTATCTAACACCTTTCCGCTCCACAAAACATTGTCCGCCATAATGATTCCGCCGATTCGCATCTTCGGAAATATAAGGTCGTAATAATTCGCATAATTCGGTTTATCGGCATCGATAAAAACAAGGTCGAAAACTTCATCGAGCGTCGGAATGATTTCCAGAGCATCTCCCAAACGTCCGTCGATCTTATCGTTCAGCGAAGATTTCGCCCAAAAACTTTTGGCGATCTCGTGCGTTTCCGGTTGAAGATCGAGCGTAAAAAGTTTGCCGTCAGCCGCCAAACCTTCTGCTAAACAAAGCGCGGAATAACCCATATAAGTTCCGATTTCGAGAATTCGTTTCGGCGCGATCATTTTGCTCAGCATCGCCAGCAAACGACCTTGATAAAAGCCGGTAAGCATCGATTTATCGTTTCTTTCGCTGTAAGTTTTCTGCAAAATTTCGGTCAGCAAACCGCTTTCCGCCGAAGTGTGCAGTTCAGCATAATTCTGTATTTTTTCGTCAATCATATTTTTTTTCTGCGCTTTTCTTTACTGCTTCGCTCGAAGTCATCACGGGAAAAATCTCGAAATCCATCAAATCTTCCCAATTCGCCGCCCAGTCGGCGAAAAGTGCGAAATTTTCAGTTTCCATCAATTGATAACATTTCTTGAAATCCGTTTGAATCCAGCTCGAAACGTAATTCAAACCTTCGGGCATCATTCGCCCTTTTTCACGAAATCGGCGGTAAATTTCCGCTCCGTCCTTAAATGTTTCGACAACCATGTAAAGCATAAACTTTGTTGCGAGTAGAGAGTTATGAGTAGCGAGTAGAAAGTAATTTTCTCGTAACTCGCTACTCTTTAAGAAACTCCGTCAATGTTCGATTCAAAACGCAGACTGAATAAATGATTCTGATTGTTCGTGATTTCGAGAATATTTTCGCTTTTGTCTTTTTCAAACTGAACGGCAAGCCCGCGAACATTTTCGATCGTGTCAACCATCGTTTTTTCTTCGTCAATTTCGGTGTAAGTTCTTGTCACAACTACACTTGAACCATCGCCGCCATTTTCAAACGAAGCACTTTGAAAACGTCCTTCCTGTTCTTCTTCGTTCATTTCGCCGTTTCTGAAAATGTGAAAACGCGCGCGGCGGTCGTGATTTCTTTCCGAAAATTCACTTAAAAATTCAGCCCAATTTTGTCTTTCGATTGCTTTGCTCATTAATCTTCCCTTCCTCGTTTTTTTTTAATTTAATTTAGTATTTAATAACAATCTTGCCGAAATGCGAACCGCTTTGCATATATTTCAAAGCATCTTTTATTTCGGAAAAATCAAAAGTTTTGTCGATGATCGGCTTGATGTTGTTCTGCGAAATCAAACGATTCATATCTTCAAACATCTGGCGCGAGCCGACGAAAATTCCTTGTAATTTAATGGATTTTTGCAAAACCGAAACCGGATTTACGCCGCTTCCGCCTTGCGCCAAAACGCCGATGACGGCAATATGTCCGCCCATTTTAACGGCGTTTACGCTTTTTTGCATCGTTCCCGAACCGCCGACTTCGACGACGTGATCGACACCGCGTTTTTCGGTCAGATCCAAAACCGCTTTGTCCCAATCTTCGTGCGTTTTGTAATTGACAAGCTCGTCCGCGCCTAATTCTTTTGCACGTTGTAATTTCTCATCGTTCGACGAAGTAATGATCGTTTTCGCCCCGAAATGCGAAGCAAATTGAAGCGCAAAGATCGAAACGCCGCCGGTGCCTTGCAACAAAACCGTGTCGTCGGGCTTCAGTAAACCCGAACAAAAAAGCGCGTGATAAGCCGTCACGCCCGCGCACGGCAAAGTCGCGGCTTCTTCGTAAGAAAGATGTTCGGGAATGGCAACTAAACCGTGTTCGTCAAACGCGCCGAATTCGCGCAAAACACCGTCAAGATCGCCGCCGAGGGCGGTTCGCGCCTTCTTAAATTCGATCGCGCCGTCAATCCAGCCTTGCATAAAAATCGGCATTACGCGGTCGCCGACTTTCCATTTTGTCACCGCGCTTCCGACCGAAACGACTTCGCCCGCGCCGTCCGAAAGTGGCACACGCGGACGTTTCAGATTCGGATTATACCAACCGTTGACCATCATCAAATCGCGGTAATTCAGCGACGCCGCGTGAAATTTCACCAAAACTTCAGTTTCCGACGGCGCAGGCGTTTCGCGTTCCGCCAAAGTCAGATTTTCAATCCCAAATTCGTTAATTTCGTATGTTTTCATATTTTTTATCTGCCTGCGAAAAAACCGAAAAGCACGAAAAAGTATGAAATTTGTTTTTATTTCGTTTCTTTCGTATGTTTCGTAGGCAAAAATTCTTATCCAATTTTCACCGATGTCATCGAAATCGAACCCAAATCTATCGAATCGTTAAAAATTTCGACTGTCTCGTTTTCATTCACTAAAGCCAAAACGTAGAGCAGCGGCAAAAAGTGTTCCGCGCTTGGAATGGCTAAAGCGGCATCGTTTCCCAAACTTTCATATTTGATTAGTTTGTCGTGTTCGCCCGATAAAATCAAATTTTTAAATTTATTATCTGCGGAAATCGCCCAATCGTATTTTTTTGAATTTCGAAAATCTGCCATTCGTAAATTATGAACCAGATTTCCGCTCCCGATTATCAAAACGCCTTTTTCACGCAAAAACGCTAGTTCTTTCGCCAATTCGTAATGCTCTTTCGCAGATTTTCCGTAGTCCAGACTTAACTGCAAAACCGGAATATCGGCTTCCGCGTAAAGATGCTTCAAAATTGTCCAACTTCCGTGATCCAAACCCCAATTTTCGTCGAGTTCGATTAAACGATTTTTCAATTTTTCCGCAACTTCTTTTGCCAATTCGGGATTTCCCGTCACATCATATTTCGCCGCAAAGAGTTCGGGCGGAAAACCGTAAAAATCATAGATCGTGCGCGGCTTTTTCATCGCGGTAATTTGCGTTCCGCGCGTTTCCCAATGCGCCGACACAACGACGATCGCGGTCGGTTTCGGCACATTTTCAAAGGCTTTTTTCCAACCGCGAGTGTAATCGTTTTCAAGAATTCCGTTCATCGGATTTCCGTGTCCGATGAAAAAAACAGGCATTTTTACGTCCTGTTTTTCGAGATTTTTTAATATGTTCATTTTTAATTATTGCCTGCAAAAGAAACGAAAAAAACGAAAAAAGAAGACAGAAAAGTTTCACGTTTTACGTTTCTTTCGCAGACAAATTCAATTATTTCTTACGCGGACTTTTCAGATTCAATTTGATGACGACATCGTCGCGAATCAGATCGTCGGCTTTTCCGGCGTAAACGATTCCGAAATCTTTGCGGTTGATCGAAAATTCACTTTCAACTGCAACCTCAGCGTCGGAAACCGTGATTTTTGCCGGAAACGTAATCGATTTTGTTTGTCCGTGCAAATTAAAATCGCCTGTCACCGTATAATTTCCTGCGCCTTTTGCCGAATCTGCAACGATCTTCGTCGAAGTAAACGTGGCTTTCGGAAATTTTTCAACGTCGAAAAAGTCTGCCGATTTCAAATGTCCGCTCAATTTTTCGTCATCCGTGTAAACCGAAGTCGCGTCAATATCAACCGTCACACTGCTTTCTTCAGGCTTTGAATTGACGAGATCGATCGTTCCCGTAAAAGCTTTAAATCCGCCGTCGTGTTTTCCGGTAACTTTCGAGCCGGTAAATTCGACTTTTGAATTTTCCGCCGTCAAAGGCAAAGCGTCGCCTTTTGTCGCCGGTTTTGCCGTGTTCGTATTTGCCGTCTGCGTCGTTGTCGAAGCCGTGTTCGTCGATGCTGAATTGGTTGTCGTCGCTTTCGGTTTATTTGCCGCAGGATCGGCG
>DAITPE010000079.1:0-13823 GCA_036833775.1 Pyrinomonadaceae bacterium
CTACTTGGGTTAAACGTGATACAAATACAGGACAATTTACTAACGTCAAGTCTGACGGCAAGCCGTTCAAAGGTGTTGCAAGAGAAGTTGATGATAGAAGAAAATAAATTTTCTTGTTTTTATTGGATTGTCCGAAGCTGAAAGGCTTCGGACTTTTTATTTTTCTACTCAATCAACCGCGCCGATCGTTAGTTCAAATATTTTATAATTGCTTTTTTCGCGGATTATTTTGAAATATAAAGGATAATATCTGAGTTCGTAATAAGGCGTTTTTGCGGAAAAGCCTTCGCAATCTCTGCCACAGATTTTGTTTTTTTGCCAATTCGTTACTTTTCGCAGTTGGTTGATGGTTTTGGTGTATTTGGCTTTTTCCTGCGGTGAAAGATTGTTTAAGAATTCGCGCTGCGCTTCGGTGATCTTTTTTGAATCTTCGAGAAAATCGCGGAAAGTGTCCGTGTTTTTTATTTTGAAATCGGTATTGTAGCCAACGCCGTTTTCGGTTTTCAAGAAATACGAATTCAGCGTTTTGCTTTTACGAATTTGTGCGATGATGCTTGGCGGAAAGAGATTTTTGACGGCTTCGATGTCGGTTTCTTCGTTCGTATTGTCGTAATAATCGTATTTTCCGAAAGCGTTCATCAAACCCAAATAACCCAAAGTGAAAAATTCGGCGTTGAAATCGAAACGCTCGCTTTCGGAAAGTTTGTCGAAAACTTTCTCGTCAATATCAATATCGAGCGGCGCGGATTTGGCAAAACGCTTTTGAAAATCGCTGACGAAATAATTTTGCGAGATTTTACTTAAATCTTTTGTTTCTTCGAGTTCGGCAATGAATGAAGCGGTAAATTGTTTGACCGAAAGGTTTTGAGATTTTGTTTTGGCAGTTTGCGCAATTGCGGTCTGAATCAATAGAAACAGACCGCAACCGGCAAAAAGGAGAAAAATTAAACGGTTTTTTGCCATTAATTATCGATTAAGTGTTATCGGGTTTGACTTCCAAATCCTTGATCGTCTTTTTCACGTCTTCGGCATTTTTGGCATTCGGCGAAAGCTTTAAATAAGCCTTAAACTCTTTAACTGCATCTTTATAGCGTTTCATATTGTTCGCATAAAGAAGACCGAGCTGGAAATGAACATCTGCCGAATCATAAGCATCTCTCGATTTAATAAACTGCTTTTCAGAATCCTCAAACTTACCGAATTGACGAAGAATTACGCCTGATAAAAGCAGCGCGTCATAAGAAGTCGGGAGTATTTCAACCGCTTTATCTACCGAGGTTTGCGCATTTTTGTAATCCTTTTGTGCATATTGCGCGTAGGCAAGTCCATACCAACTTCGATAACCGCGCGGATTTACATCGACCGCGATCGCCAAAAGGATTTGTGCCGCTTCATAATAACCGAGACTTAGATATTCTCTGCCGAGTTTTTCAAGAGCCGCGTAATATTTTGGAAATATTTCGAGCGCGGCTTTTAATTTATCAAACCCTTCTTTTTGCTTTTTATCGTCTAGTGCCTTGATTCCTTCTTCATAAAGTTTCTTTGCATCTGCCGGAATATCTTGAGCAAAAACGACTTCATTATTTATAGGTTGTGCATTTTTTCTGATCTTTAAATAAAAATCCTTTTGTTCATTGGCAAAGCCGGAAGGTCTGCCGTTGAAGTTGAAGTTTTGAATTTCAACTTCCTGACGCTGTTCTTCATACTCGGTTCCGAAAGGCAGGACGACGATCGTAAATCTGCCCGAACCGATTCCGCTGAAATAATAGCGTCCTGAGCCGTTTGTGCGGACACGCATAAATGTTCGGTAATAAGCATCTTGAAGCTCGACGTTAATACTGTCTAAAGGACGGCGGTCAACCCCGAAAATTGTTCCGCTGATCGTATTTCCGGATTGTGCAAAAATACTCTGCGAAGCGGATAAAAAGGGCAGTGTTATCGTAAAAACGGCTAACAGCAAAATAACTTTTGGAAGCGATTTATTTTTAAACTTCATATTTTCTCCTGAAATTTTCTAACTTATTTTATCCAGCAAATGTCCCATTTTTTCTTTTTTCGTTTTCATATATTGGGCTGCCGGTTCTTCTGCCTTGACTTCGATCGGGACGCGTTCGACGATTTGCAATCCGGCATTTTCCAAGGCTTTAAGCTTGTCTGGATTGTTCGACATTACGCGAACTTTGCAAAGTCCGAGATCGAAAAGAATTTCGGCGCATTGCTGATAGCTTCGCGCATCGGCGGCGAATCCTAATTGTTCATTGGCTTCGACCGTATCTGCGCCTTCATCCTGCAAAGCATAAGCGCGAATTTTGTTGATGATTCCGATTCCGCGACCTTCCTGCTGTTGGTAAACGATCGCGCCGCGACCTTCTTTTTCGATGAGTTCCATCGCTTTATGAAGCTGCGGACCGCAATCGCATTTGATCGAACCGAAAACGTCGCCCGTCAGACACTGGGAATGGATTCTGACGAGCGTCGGAATATCTTTTCGCATTTCGCCTTTGTAAAGAACGACGAATTCTTCGCCGCTGTTGAGCGAGCGATAACCGGCGATCTTAAAACTTCCCCTTTTCGTCGGCAGATTGGCAACTGCGACTTTTTCAATCGAAATCGAATCAGCCGCAGGTTTACAATTATTATTGCTTTCCTTCAAAAAATAAAATCTCCAAAAACTAGAAAATGGTCGGGTAACAAATTATAACTCTTTAAAACCGAAAATTACAGAAATTATAGCGAATTTGTAAAAAATAATTCGGATGAATTCAGCACAAAAAAAGAGTTGTCTGCCGATTTTAACGGACAGACAACTCTTTTTTATAAATTAAATAATAGCTGTTATTCTTCTTTGGTTTGCTCGTCTTTTTTATCTTTTTCAGAATCTTCTTCCTTTTCTTCAAGCGCGAAAACCGCTTCTTCGTTCGATCCGAAAATCCTCGATAAAAGTCCGCTCAAAACTTCGGAAATTCTCGATGGTTCTGCCGTTTCGCTGACAACGGGACGAATTTCTTCCGTTTCTGCAAAAGCATAATCTAATTTAACCAATTCTGCCGTAATGTGACGGCAAAACGAACAATCTACCAAATGGCTGACAATCGGTTGCGATTCACGCCGGCTCAAATTTCCTTCGACAAAAGCGGTCAGCGAATCTTCATCCAAGTGTGTCGTCGCCGAAGTATTTTCTTTTGCGCGCAGTTTCAGAAAATTATCCAAAACTCCTTGAATTTGAATGTCCTGCGCCGTTAATTGCCCTTTATTTTCCATAATCAGTTCCAGCCTCCCATTTTGCAGACGAAACTTTTACGTAACATTTGCATAAAAAAATCATAAAGGGGCAAAAAAAATAAGTTCATTCGATGCATTACACTAAAAATCAGTTTGTCGTTAAATTTTTATAAAGGTTTTGTCCGGCTAAGTCCTGCGTCGCAAGTCCCATACAAATTTCGATTTCCTGCGCCGAGAAATTGTGAACCGATTCGAGTTCGGCGCGGAAAAGCTGTAAAACTTTTGCGTAACTTTTTTCCAACCAACGCATAATCGTCGATTCGTGAATGCGGCTCGAAGGTTCTTTTTCACGCGTTGCGGATTTTCGCTGAAACCAGCCGCGCAAAGGCGAATCTTCATTTTCGACAAGGCGCGCGATCTCACGCAGTCTTAAACTTTCGACGTGATAATAAAGCAGCAGAAGTTTTTCGTGATTATCGAGCGAAGAAAAAGCCTTTTCGATCGCGGAAAGCGTCGCTTTGCGGTAGCGTTCTTTCGCCAAATGCTCGATCATTTCGTCTTCGCCGCCGCGCATTGTCGATTCGGCAAAAGCCGCGTGTGCATTTCCTTCGCCGACCGTTTCGGTCATTTCATCGAGCGAAACTTCATCGTGCGAAGCGCGGTGCAGATCGACCAAAGAATGCCAAATGACGGTTCTCAGCCAGCCGCGCAAGCTTCCGCGTCCGCTGTATGTCGCAAATTTTGAAACTCTTTCGCCGTCAACGACACGCGTTCCGTAAAGCTCGACATAAACCGTGTCGATAACTTCCTGCGCGTCAATTTCCGTTTTCGCCAAATGCCGCGCAACTCTTTCTAAATAACCGCGATGATTTTGGTCGAATTCCCACCAAGCGCGTTCGTTTCCGTTGGCGCAAGCGAGCGCCATAAACAGATCGTCTGCTTGAATTTGCGCGAAAAAATCTTTTACTTCCTTGACTGTCGGAAGTTCTGAAGAATTGGCGAAAAGATATTTTTGCGCGGTTCTGTTGAGCGAATTTTTCAAAACTTCTTCACTCACCCCGAAATTCGGCGCGTTTTCATAACAACGCGCATAAATTTCACTCATCGCAGATTCACATTCTTTGATCAAATCTTCGTTATTTACGGCTTCCGGAGACATAACTGATTCGGTATTATAGCCGAATTTATTGATTTAGCCTAGTTTAATTTACTTTTAGTTCGCCATGCCGGATTCCAAAGCAAGTGAAGAATTATCGGGCGGAGTCGAATTATGAATTTTCTCTTCAACGTATTGAAGCTGATAAAGCCGCCAATAAAGTCCGCGTAAACCCAACAATTCATTATGCGAACCGGCTTCGCGCAATTCGCCGTGATGGAAAACGAGAATCTTATCGCAACGCTGAATCGTCGAAAGCCGATGCGCGACGACGAGCGAAGTTCGGTCGAGCATTACGCGGTCAACGGCTTGCTGAATAAGCTGTTCGGTTTCCGTATCGATCGAGCTGGTTGCTTCGTCTAAAATCAAGATTTTCGGATCGAAAGCAAGTGCGCGGGCAAATGAAATGAGCTGTTTTTGTCCGACCGAAAGACCTGCGCCGCGTTCTTTGACCAAGGAATTGTAATCGCCGTCTAGTTTTTGAATAAATTCGTCGGCACGAACTTCTTTTGCCGCCCATTCAACTCTTTCGTCATTGATCGAATCGTTTCCGAGCCGAATATTTTCTTCGATCGAACCCGAAAAAAGAAAAACGTCCTGCAAAACGACCGCGAAGTTTTCGCGTAAATCTTTCAAATCCCAATCTTTAATGTTTACTCCGTCGAGCAGAATCTCGCCTTTTTGAATGTCGTAAAAACGCATCAAAAGATTTGTGCAAGTCGTTTTTCCCGAACCCGTATGACCGACGAGCGCGGCGGATTCGCCCGGATTTACGGTAAACGAAACGTCCTTCAAAACCCAATCTTCGTTTTTATATGCGAACCAGACGTTTTTGAATTCGATTTTTCCAACCGCTTTTCCCGCTTTTTTCGGGTCTTTCGGCGTTTCGATCTGAACATCCAAATCGAGCAAAACAAAAATTCGATGCGAAGCGACGATCGCCGCTTGGAGAACATTGAATTTGTCGGAAAGATCGCGAATCGGCTGAAAAAGTTGTTGCGAAAACTGCACGAAAGCGATTACGATTCCGATCGTTAAAGCCTGTCCGCCGGCAGACATTTGGCTGATGAATTGATAACCCGCAAACCATAAAACGACGGCGATTCCGATCGTTCCGATAAAATCGACGAGCGGAAAAAATATCGAATAATAGTAAATCGTTTCGATATTCGCGTTACGGTAATCGTCGTTGATGTCGTGAAAACGCCTTTGCGCTTTCGATTCGGCATTGAAAAGTTGAACTGTTTGCGCACCGGAAATATATTCCTGCAAAAATGCATTGAGTTTTGCGTTGCGTGTGCGGACTTTGTCGAAGCCTTCACGCGCACGTTTGCGAAACCAATTTGTCGCGGCAAAAAGAAGCGGAATTGTGACGAGCGAAACGAGCGCGAGCCGCCAATCATACCAAAACATTTGCGCAATAATGGCAAAAATGATGACT
Source organism: Pyrinomonadaceae bacterium (assembly GCA_036833775.1). Classification (GTDB taxonomy): domain Bacteria; phylum Acidobacteriota; class Blastocatellia; order Pyrinomonadales; family Pyrinomonadaceae; genus JAJQRF01. Next base: position 5,820 of record DAITPE010000079.1, read on the forward strand.
AAATCGCCAAGAACGTCGATCACGCCCGAAGTAAAAAGTTCGTTCAATGAATCAACGTCCGAAGTGATGCGCGTAATAATTCGCCCGACTGGATTTTTGTCGTAATACGAAACTTCCTGATTTTGAAGTTTCGTATAAATCTGCGTGCGAATGTCGAACATCACTTTTTGTCCGACGGTGTTCAGCAAAATTTCCTGAATATATGAAAAAAGAAAACGAAACAGAAAAACGCCGAAAAACGCGAGCGCAAAAATCCAGATTCCGTCGGTTTTCTTCGGCGTGATAAAATCGTCAACCGCCATTTGTGTAAAACGCGGCTGTAAACTGAACAAAACATTCGCCAAAACCGTCAAAACGAGCGCGGCGGCAGCGATGTGCCAGTAAGGTTTGAGATAACTCAAAAGCCGTTTCGCAACCCGAAAATCGTAAGTTTTCCCGATGGCTTCTTCTTCGTGAAATTTATTTGCTTGATCAGACATTCAATTTTAGATTTTAGATTTTGGATTTTAGATTAGCAAAACACGAAAGAATTTAATTGACCGAATCGAGCATCAAGGCGCGAAAACCTGCTTGCACGAAATGTTTATCAGAGGTCAAAGCGTCGATAATATTGTGTTCTTTCATTACAACGAACGAAACGCAGTCAACTAAACCCCAAGTTTTGTCGGTGTGAGATTTATAAAGTTTGAAAGCATTAATGAAAAGAGTTTCATCGAGACGAATAATTTCGACTTCATCAGCATCGAAAAAACCTTGGATCGTTTCGATCGATTCTCCTTTAAAACGTCTCGAAAGACTGTTTCCGATTTCAAGCAAAACAGCGTCTGTAATAATTAAAGGTTTTCGATTAAATTCTATCGAAAGTTCGAGAGCTTTTTCGTGGTCTTCATCTTTGTCGTTGACCAAAGCAACGACAAACGAAGTATCAATCAATGTTCTCATCAATTTTTTTCTCTCCGCTCATATAAAGATCGATATTGCGTGAAAAGTCCGGCGGTGCTTGGATTTTAATTTTACGCAGACGTTCCATTAAACTCGGTTTACTTTCTTGTTCGGCGATCTTTTCGACGAATTCATAAATTTCCGGCAAAACGTTTTCCGGCAGATTTTGGACTTTGGCGATGATTTCTTCACGGACAGTCATAATTTTTTACCTCTGAAATAACTGCATTATCGCACAAATTTTCACAATTTACATTGCCAATTTTTTGCCGAAAAATTACAATCGAATTCATTTATGAGCCGTTTTATTAATGACCGCAAAGATAATTGGCAACGCCTCGAAGATTTACTTTCGTTGCTTCAGGGAAATTCTTTAAGAAATTTGTCGCGCACGGAAGTCCGCGAATTCGGCGAGCTTTACCGTCGCGCTGCGTCCGATCTGGCGATTGCACGAAGCGAAACGCGCGATCCGAAATTGATAAATTATCTGAATAGTTTGGTTATCCGTGCACACGGCAAGATTTACCGTGCCGAATCGCAGGGCGCAAATCTCATCTGGCAGTTTTTTGCAAAAGATTTTCCGCAGACTTTTCGCAAAAATTGGCGTTATATGGCGATCGCGTTTGCAGTTTTTGCGGGATTTGCAATTTTCGGATTTACTGCAACTTGGTTAGATACGGATTTTACGCATTTCGTGATGCTTTCGGGCGTGACCGAAATGATAAAATCCAACAATCAATGGTGGACGGATTTGAATCAAGCCAATCAAGTCGGCGCGAGTCAGATTATGACGAATAATATTTTCGTCACGTTCAGGGTTTTTGCGATGGGCGCGTTTTTCGGCATCGGCGCGTTTTACGATTTGGCGTTTGAAGGTGCGCGTCTCGGAAGCGTTTTCGCCGCTTGCTACAAACTGAATCCGCCTTTTGGAAATTCTCTGGCAAGCTTTGTCGTCGGTCACGGCGTGATCGAACTTTCGACCATTTTTTTCTGTGGCGGCGCGGGAATGATGATCGGTTACGCAATGATAAATCCGGGCGATCTGACGCGCGGACAAGCTTTAAAGAAAAAGGGAATCGAAGCCGCAAGAATCGTCATCGGATGCGCGTGTTTTCTCGTCATTGCGGGAACGATCGAAGGTTTTCTGTCGCCGTCCGCGCTTCCGCCCGTCGTTAAATTCGGAACGGGAATTTTGACAGGAATCGCGATGTATTCATATCTGTTTTTGGTCGGCAGAAATACCGAAAATACTGAAGTTGAAACAGTTTCAGCTTTACAAAAATCGTGAACGGCGTTTTAGATTACATCGAAGAAACCGAACCGCCCGAAGTTCGCCGCCTTTTGCTTTCGGCGCATCATTTTTTGCAGGAAGTTTTACCGCCTTTTGCCGTTTGTTCGATCAAATGGAACATTCCTTTTTACAAAATTCATAAAAATTTCTGTTATCTGAATCGTCATAAAGACCACATCACGCTCGGTTTTCCGCACGGCTTTAAGCTTTCGCAATTGCCGATTATTTTGCTCGGTGAAAATGAAAATTTGAAACAAGTCCGCTATTTAGAGATTCGTTCGCTCGAAGATTTGTATTCCGAAATGACACAGCAGATTTTGCAGGAAGCGATAATTCTCGACGAAACTTTTGCGAAAGCGAAACCGAAGAAGTTTTTTAGAAATCGTTTTTAGATCAAACAGTTTCGCCGTGACGCGTTTTTTCGATTTTTTGAACTTTTTCGAGAAAATTATGCGCCGCTTCCGATTGGAAAAGTTCGCGTGTTTCAGTTTCGTTTTCGCTCACGGGTTCTAACGCCAAATCCATATATTCCAACTTTTTCGGGTCTTTGCGAACTTTTCTGTAAATCAAACGAAGGCGCGAATAAAGCGTGATCCATTGAATTTGTTTCCAAATCGTTTCCAAAAAAGTGCGCGGATAAAAAACTAACGGATTTTCGAGCGGTAAATTTGAACGGCGCGATTTTCGGTGTTTGCGCCGCAAAAAACCGCCTTCGAGCGGGTGAATTTTTTCGATGTCGATGCAGCCGTTAAACCAAGTGATAAAAAACATTGTCTTGCCCGGACTCGTTCCCGTTGCGATTGCGCGGCGTAAAACGGTTTCGATATGTTCATCGGTATAATAAGTTTTCCAAGCCTTTCGATAAGTTTCTTCCCATTCGGTTTTCGACATTTTGGGATGCGCGGTGACGGCGTGATTCAGATCGTATTTGTTTAAATCTTCATCCATCGCAACTCCGTTTTCGTGCAGACGTTTGTGGTCGGCTGAGCCGGGAAGCGGCGTGAGATAGAAAAATTCCAATAAATCAACGGGCAATTCTTTTTTGATGATCTCGATGTCGCGCAAAACGGATTCCTGCGTATCGTTCGGAAAACCCAGAATATAACCGCAATATGTGACGATTCCGACCTTTTTCCACGCAAGTAACATCGCGCGGTAATCGGTGATCTTATTTTGGCGTTTGCTTGCGCTTAAAAGGTTGTCGGGATTGATGTTTTCCAAACCGATAAAAATGCGTTTCACACCGGCGCGTTTGCATTTTTCGATGAAATTCGGGATTTTATGACACAAAGTATCGACTTGAATAATAAAACTGATGTTCAGTTTTTCCGTTTCACGCAAATAAATCAGTTTATCTAAAATAATTTCCCAGTCTTTGTTTCGCGCGAAATTATCGTCGGTGATAAAAAACGAATGAAGCCCTTGCGCGACGTTGGCGCGAATCAGTTTTTCGATGTCTTCGGGCGAACGGCGGCGCGATTTTCTGCCCTGCACATTGATGATCGTGCAAAACGAACAGGTAAACGGACAACCGCGACCGGCGTCGAAACTCGTCGTTGCGCCCGCCGTTAAATGAACGCGTTCAGCCGGAAGAAGCGGCGTTGCGACATTTTCGATGTTCGGCAGATCGTCCATAAAATTGTAGATTTCCGGCAATTTATCGTCGAAAGCGTCGGTCAAAACCTGCGCGAATCTGCCTTCGGCTTCGCCTGCAAAAAGCGTCACGCCCAAATCCAAAGCTTTCTGAACGTGCGAATCTCTTTCCTTTAACATCGCCATCGTTCCCGAAACGTGAAACCCGCCGATCGCGACCTTGATTCCTTTTTCGCGCAGAGGTTTAGCGATGTCCAAAGCGCGCGGAAATTGGTTCGACTGCACGCCGACGAGCATCACGATTCCGTCGTCCGCGTTTTTTATCAACGAAATTATATTTGAAATTTTGATGTTTGTGTTCGTTTCGTCAAAGGCGTGAATTTCTAATTCCGTCGTTTCGCCCAAAACTGTTTGTTCACGGCATTCGAGCGCAAGACCGTAAAGACAAGCGAGTGAATTTGCCGGAATCGCCGAGCGAAACCATTGAATAACGTAGCCGTCTTCGTCGTAATGCGAAGGTTTTATCAGCACCAGAGAAAATCTTTTCGGGGTTGTCATTAGATTAAGTTTGGAATGATTTTATATGAACATTGGTCTGCTTACAAGAAAAATGCAGAATTTGTTCAAACTGTCGAGTCGTTATTTATCCAAAACTTCACGGACTTTTGTTGCCAAATGATTGATATTGTAAGGTTTCGGCACAAATTCCACTTCATCTTCCAAAATGCCGTGATGCACGATCGTGTTTTCCGTGTAGCCTGAAACGTAAAGAATTCTCAGTTCGGGAATGATCTTTTGCAGTTCGAGCGAAAGTTCTTTGCCGCTCATTCCGGGCATCACGACATCGGTCAAAAGCAGATGAATTTTATCTTTATGGCTTTTTGCTTTTTCTATCGCTTCTTTGCCCGAACCGCATTCGATAATGTTGTAACCGAAAGTCCGCAAAGTTTCGACCGTAATTCCGCGCACCATCGCTTCGTCTTCGACTAAAAGAATCGTTTCCGTTCCTTTTATTTCTTTCGGAAATTCGTTTTGCGAGATCGGTTTTTCGGATTCCGTCACACGCGGAAGATAAATTTTGAAAGTCGTTCCCTGTCCGGGTTCGCTGTAAAGCCAAATGTGACCGCCGTTTTGTTTGATGATGCCGTGACACATTGCCAAACCCAGTCCCGTTCCTTTGCCGATCTCTTTGGTCGTAAAAAACGGTTCAAAAATATGTTCTTGAATCGCTTTATCCATTCCGCTGCCGTTGTCGCTGACGGAAAGTTGAACGAATTCTCCCGGCGTTACGTCCTGATGCTTGCTGGTGTAGCTTTCATCGAGAAAAACATTGTCGGTTTCGATCGTCAGTTTTCCGCCTTTCGGCATCGCATCGCGGGCATTGGCGGCGAGATTGATGAGAATTTGTTCGATCTGTCCTTCGTCGGCTTTGATCTGCCACAGGTTTTCGCGCAGAAAAAGCTTGATTTCGATGTCTTCGCCGATCAATCTTGCAATCAAACCGTAAATTTTATTGATTTCATCATTGAGCGAAAGATTATGCGGCGAAATTATTTGTTTGCGGGCGAAAGCGAGCAGTTGATTCGTGAGTTTGGCGGCGCGTTCGCTGGCGGTTTTGATATTTTCGAGATACGCGGAAACTTTTTCGTTATTGACGACATTTCTCGAAGCAAGCGCGGTGTATGACATAATCACGGTCAAAAGATTATTGAAATCGTGTGCAATTCCGCCTGCGAGCCTGCCGATGCTGTCCATTTTCTTAGATTGCAGAAGCTCTTCTTCGAGCCGTTTTTTCTGCGTTGTTTCGCGGACGAAAACCAATGCGCCGTCCTTTCCTCCATACTCAAAAGGAATCGCCGTAATTTCGCCGACACCGCTTGAACCGTCAATCTTTAAAAAAACTTCTTCAAACAACGGAAGTTGTCTTTTTTGAAGATTGAAAGTTTGAATTATATTTGCAACTCGTGTCTTCGCTTCGGGCGGAATGCGCTCCATTACGGGCGTTCCGATCAAGTCTTTATAAGATTCCGCGCCAAACATTTTAACGGCGGTTTGGTTGATGTATGCAAATTTTCCCTCGGATTGAATATAAATCGATTCCGGTGCCTCATCGACCAAGGTTTTGAATTGCCGCTCGCTTTGACGCAGTTTTTCTTCGGTTTGCTTGATGTCGGTAATATCTACGTTTACGCCGAAAAAACGAACCGGAACGCCTTTTTCATAAAAAGCCGATGCCGAGCAGATCATCCAGCGATACGAGCCGTCTTTATGTTTGAGCCGAAATTCCGTCTGTCCGCTTTGCGTTGAGGTATGCACACCTTCTTTTAATTGTGAGATAACGCCTAAAATGTCGTCGGGATGAATGCGGTCTTTCCATTCGGAAATATCTTCGCCGATCTCTGCGTCTTTATAGCCGATGATATTTTTCCATTCGGGCGAATAAAATATTTTTCCCGTTTTGATGTCCCAATCCCACAATCCGACGTTTGTTGTTTTGATGACCTGCTGAAGCTGTTCCTGCGTGTTACGGAGTTTTTGCACGGATTTTTGTTCGGCTTTCTGCGACAGAAACATTGCGATTCCGCCGCCGCCGAGCAGTAAAAATCCGAGCAGATAAACTATTCCGAATTCCAAGTTTAGCCGATACGAAAGATTTTCGAGATTTTTTTTCGTGAGGTTTTCGATCTCGTCGGCTTGGTTTTCGAGTTTCGTAAAAGTGATTCGAATGTCGGTCTTGGTTTTCGGCGAATTGTCTTTCGTGCGGTTCCATTCCGCTTGTTTCGTTTTAAATTCTTCCAGACTCCGCCGATAATTATTGATGGCTTCGACGGTTTCGGGAATCGAGCCGATCGAATTGCGGCTGCTGGCATTGACCGCATCTTCGAGCGAATTGACGGCTTGATCGAGCAACACAAGTCCTTGCGTCTGTTCAAAAGGCATCGTCGAATCATTGGATAAACTCGTGTAAAGCAATCCTTTCGTTAATTCGTTATGCGCGTGATGAATGTTTTCGAGTGCGAGAACGGTTTTTTTATACGTTTGACGCTGATGCGAATGAACCCAAAAAACCGAGCCGCAGATGACGAAAGAAAGCACGATGATCGCCCGCATCCATAGTTGCGGTTTGGTAAAAATATTTAAGAATCCGGTGTTTTTCGGGAGCATTTCGGGCAAGACTATTTTTTGAGAACCTCCGCTGTCGAAATATTACCCGGCAGTTCGGAATCGGTGAAACCGTATTTGGCAAATACTTTTTCTCGATCTTCCGTATTCATAAATTCTTTCAGTTTGGCATTCCACGCATTCAAAAGTTTTTTATCTTCTTTACGAAACGCAAATGCGCCGAAACCCGAATGATTTTCCGCAGATATTTCAAATTGATTAAAAGGTTGAGCCGGTTCGGTTTTGCCGAGCTGATCTTTGATCGCCATCCAATTGACGGTCGGCGACGAAAGCGCAAGACAATCGGCATTGCCGTTTTCGACGGCGGCTCGTCCGGTGGCGGCATCGGGAACGGCAACGATTTGCTTTTCCAAAACGCCGGCTTTCTTTAAAAACTGCTGTTCGACCGAACCCGAAATAACCGCAACTTTTACTTCCTTGTTTTGGAGAAAATTTTCATAAGAATTAAGTTTGTAAGGATTTCCTTTGGCGACGAGCAAGCCTTGCCGCACGTGAAAGATCGGTTCGGAAAAGTTGACGATCCGGGCGCGTTCGGGCGTAATAAAAGTTCCGGCGGCGATGACATCGACTCTTTCGGCTTCGAGTTCCTTAAAGAGCATTGAAAATTCGGTCTGTTTCCATTCGATCTTTTCCGCGCCGAGAGAATTGGCGACATATTTGGCAATTTCCGGCGACATTCCGGCGACATCGTTATTTTCATTGAGAAAAGCGTGCGGTGCTTCGACGGCATAACCGATGCGGATAGTTTTCGTCGTTTGAATTTTCGCCAAAGAAGCGTCGTGATTGTTGTAGATATAAAGCGTAATTAACGCGGCAACAATCACGAAAGCTATCGGCGCAAATATTTTGATCGGCTTCCTCATTTAGAAAAACCTCTTGGGACACAAGATTATCGAAGCTGAATCAGAAAAAAATAAAAATAGTAAGTAAAAAGTGTAAGTTTTTATCCAAAGAAATTAAATGTCGGTGCTCTTTCCGATAAGTTTGCCTGTTTG
>DAITPE010000080.1:0-13816 GCA_036833775.1 Pyrinomonadaceae bacterium
AAAAACGAGCCGCGAGATCGCCGACGATCTTTGTTTGAGTTTGCGAACGGTCGAAAATCACCGCTACAACATTTGCCAAAAACTCGGCATCAGCGGCAGCAACGCGCTCGTAAAATTTGCGCTCACGCATCAAAACGAAATCTAAATTTTGGAATCACCGCTTCAAAACTTTGGAAATTTCAAAGACAACGCTCTGATTCTAAAATTCAGAAAATTCTCGTCGCTTTTCTCTTGGTTAAGGGCAAGAAACGTCTGATATAACAAATGTTCCGGCGTTGTCGATTGAAAGCAGTTTACAGGTCGTGCCGTTCGGCGATTTCAGAATGATGCCTTGACCGGGTGAACCGACCAGAATATTTCCGCCTGTAATATCTAGTCGGGCTTTCGGAGTATTCGTGCCGATGCCGACGTTTGCCGCGTTTCCCAAAATTACCGAATTGCTTTGAACTGCGAGCGTATTTGCGCCGATGGCGGTCGCGTTCGTCAGATTCGGCGTAACATCGGCACGTGATCCGAGCGCGGTGTTATCGCTGCCAGTGACATTTCCGGCTCCGGCTTCCAAGCCGACGAAAGTATTTTCACTGCCGCTCGTCGTAAATTGTCCGGCGCGATTGCCGAAAAACGAATTGTCGCTTGCCGTGTTTTTCAATCCCGCGCCGCGTCCGAAAAACGCGTTGCGGGTGCCGACGACGTTATCGCGTCCGGTTTCCACGCCGACGAAAGTATTTTCGCTGCCATCCGTCGTCAAGCTTCCAGCGCCGACACCGATGAAGGTATTCAAAGCGCCGTTCGTGTTGGACGAACCGGCGCGAAAGCCGAAAAACGAATTGTTGCCGCCAAGCGTATTCGACGCGCCGGAATTTACGCCGAAAAACGAATTGCCGATGCTCGTCGTTGTTGTTCCCGAATTGAATCCGGCGAAAACATTGCTCAATGAAACCGAACCGCTCAAAAATCGATTGCCGCCGAGATTGAACTGCGTCTGCGCGTTGAAAATATTCGCCGCGCCGCTGCCGTCGATGTTGAAATTCGCGCCTGTCTGCGTCGTTGTCTGGTTCAAAATTCCGCCGCTCGCCGTCGAAGCGATCGTCAAAGTATTTCCAGTCGGCGTGATCGTGATATTTGAACCGGCGGCGAGCGTTACGGAGTCGGTCAAACCGTTGAAACTTTTGACGACCTGTGAATTTGCGATTTTCGGCGCGGTGATCGTCGAATTTGCGATCAGCGAATTGGTTATGCCGAGATTGGCGATCGACAAATTGACATTTCCGCTTGTGCCGCCGCCCGTCAAACCAGTTCCAGCGGTAATGCCTGTAATTGTGCCGATGCCGCCAGCGGTCGTTTGAATCGTGCCGTCAGGAAATTTCACGCCGCCGAGCGTTGTTTCGACCAATCCGGCGACAGTCAATTTTGAAGCGGGCGTGGTCGTGCCGATGCCGACGTTGCCGCTCGTCGCCACCGTCATTCGCGGCAAGCCGTCGTTGATGAAAAAGAACAACGGATGATTTGTCCGCGTGCCGAGCCAGCCGCCGTCCGCGCTAATGTATGAACCAACCGTCACCGCGCCGTTCGTATGCGTAAAACCGTAATTATTCGACAAGGTTTTTATTTCCAATCTGGTCTGCGGCGCAGTCGTGCCGATGCCGACGTTCGTGTCGAAGGTCGCACCGTTTACGCCGTTGATCGCTCCCAAAACGAGCGAATTACTTTGCGAAACGAAAGAATTTGCGCCGAATGCGTTCGCATTCGTGAGATTATTCGCGCTGCTCGCCTGACTGCCGAAGATCGAATTAAAACTTGCGTTGGTCACGGTCAGCGCGGAATTATTGCCGAAAAAAGCGTTGCTTGAGCCCGTCGTCAGACTGCTGCCCGACAAATCGCCAAAAATCGAATTTTGATCGCCGATCGTGTTATTTCTTCCCGCACTGCCGCCGACAAAAGTGTTGCCGCGCCCGCTCGTATTGCCGAGTCCGGCTTTGTTGCCGAAAAACGAATTGCAGCAACCGTCCGTGTTGCTCGTTCCGGCACTAATTCCGAAAAAAGCGTTGCGGTCGCCGGTCGTGTTTAGTTTGCCCGCTTCGTAACCGAAAAACGAGTTATCGCTGGCGGTATTAAAAACGCCTGAAGACGCGCCGAAAAACGAATTTCTGCCGCCGTTCGTGTTGTTCGTTCCGGCAAGCGAACCGTAAAAAGCATTGTTGTCGCCATTGTTGTTTGAGCCTGCGTAAGTGCCGAAAAAAGCGTTGTTGCTTCCGGTCGCATTCGATGTACCGGAAGCCGCGCCGAAAAATGAATTAGATTCGCCGCTCGTCGTATTTGAACCCGAAGCATTGCCGAAAAACGAATTGAAATCAGCAGTATTTTTGATTCCCGCGAAATGTCCGAAAAACGAATTGTAATTTCCGTTGAGATTTTCCTGACCGGCGCGATTTCCGACAAAAACATTGCCGAATCCGTTGAGATTATCGCGTCCGGCATTTAAGCCGACAAATAAATTATTGCCGTTTCCCGCACTTAAAACTCGCTGACCGCCGAGATTGTACTGATTCTGCGCGTTGACCGTGTTTAAGGAAAGCACGCCGCCCACGGTAAAATTTCCGGCGATAATAACATTTCCGCCTGCGTCTTGCTGAATGAAATTTGAGGAATCAATGCCACCGAGCTGCGCCGAATTATCAGCCGTTTTGCTTTTGATCGAATACGGGACGGAAAGGATCGGCTGGCGCGGACTCAAAATCGTGTAAACGTCGCCTGCATTTGTTTTGACGGCGATTTCCAGACTGCGGTTCGCGCCCGGAAACGCCGCCGCGCCGAAATCGAGATTCGTATTGAAAACGCCGTTCGTGACCGCCAAACTCTGGTTGATGACCGCACCAGAAATCGCCGCGCCGTTTTCGTCATACAATGTAAATTGAAACAAGCGAACGCCCGTCACGGGCAAACCCGCTTCGGTCAAACGTCCTTGATACGAAAACGCCGTCGTTTGCGCGAAAGTGTTTGAAATCATCAGCACGAACAGCACTGCCGTCATAATAATTCGTTTTGAAATTGCTTCGATCGTCATAATTTCTCCTCAAAAAGTTTTGAAACGAACGGCGGAAAACAATGAAATTTTCAGCCGTCCGCGTTTGTTCTATTCGAATCTGACGGCTGTTTCGGTCGTGCAGACGGTTGCGACGACGGTTCCGGCGGTGTTGAAAACCTGAACCGAACCGGTCGCAGTGTATTCGTTGCCCGCGCGGTTGACTTCGATTTGGCGTTTAACGATCTGTCTGCCGGTCGTCGCGCCGTCCGTGCCGAACAGGAAGAATTGGAAGTTGTTGGTAAAACGGCGTCCCGATTGGTGTTTCCAAACGCCGAAGCTCGGACCGCGTCCCGTCGGGGCAAACATAATGCCGTAGTCGTTCATCGTGCCGCCTTGATTGAAATTGCTCATCGTCGGAAAGCTCACCTGCGCTTCGCCCGTCTGACAATTTCGGCGCGTGACCTGTACATTCCATGAACCTTGTAAAAGTCCCGCGTTTCCGTTTTGCGAAGAATTTTCCTGCGTCTGATCCTCGTTTGATTGTTCATCCGTTTTGTTTTGCGCGAATGCCGAAATATTTGCGAATGCGGCGATCATCAAAATTGCCAAGGCGGCACCGATTGTTTTCAAGATTGTGTTTTTCATAATTGTTTCCTTTTAATTTTTTGAATTATTTCAACCGATTTGTTTTATTTGCGGCTGATGAATGTCATAATCACAAAAACGCGGGAAAAGAATCTTTCGGATTTTCTGAAAGTTTTCTGACGATTTTCTGAAAAACAGCTATGTCCAATGCAAACAAAGAGTTATATGAATTTGAAAATTTCCGACTGGACGTTTCTGAACGCATTTTATGGCGCGAAGACGAAAAAATTCCGCTTGCGGAAAAGGCTTTCGACACGCTTTATGCACTCGTGAAACGCGGAAATCGTCTGGTGAGCAAAGACGAATTGTTAAATGAAATCTGGGCGGGCGCGTTTGTCGAAGAAAATAATTTAGACAAAAACATCTCGATCCTTCGAAATGTCCTCGGCGAACGCGCAGGGAAAGGAAAATATATCGAAACCGTGCGCGGACACGGTTTTCGTTTCGCAGCCGAAGTCCGCAAATTATCAGCGGACGAAGCAAAAGCAGAGGAAAATTCCACACAAATTAGCACAGATGAACACGGATCAAGCAAAAGGTCAGAACCGCCTGCGGTAGCGGGTGGGTTAAATGCGGCAGATGTTCAACTACCCACAGACACAAGCGAAGACAAATTAAAAACAAAAAAACAAATTCAGCACTTCAAATTTTTCCCCGTTGCGCTGATTTTTGTTTTGTTAATCAGTTCGGTCGCTGCTTTATATTTTTGGAACAATCGTAAAAGTTCGGTTTCAGATACAAAAATCAAAACGATCGCCGTTTTGCCGTTCAAACCTTTGATCGCGGAAAACCGCAACGAATCGCTCGAACTCGGAATGGCGGACACGTTGATTTCGAAGCTTTCGGGCGGAGAAATCACTGTCCGACCGATCAATGCGGTGCGTAAATTTAATAATCTCGAACAGGACGCACTCGCGGCGGGACGCGAACTCGGCACGGAAACGGTTCTCGACGGCACGATCCAAACGGCGGGCGACCGCATCCGAATTTCCGCGAAGCTACTCCGCACGAGCGACGGCAAATCTTTGTGGACAGGACAATTCGATGAGAAATTTACAGACATTTTCGCCGTTCAAGATTCGATCTCGGAAAAAGTTCTCGCGGCTTTGTCTTTGACCTTAAACGGCGACAAAAAAAAGCAGTTAAGCAAACGCAACACGCAGAATATCGAGGCATATCAGCTTTATATGAAAGGTCGTTTTCATCATTACAAGCTGAATTACGAAGAAGCGCAAAAAGGCATCGAATATTACAAACAGGCGATCGCGATCGATCCGAATTACGCGCTCGCCTACGCCGGAATCGCCGACGCTTACCGCAGTTTTTCGCTGACGAGCGATGTCGATCCGAATGACGCGATGCCGAAAGCGAAAGCCGCCGCGCTGAAAGCGATCGAGCTTGACGAAACGCTCGCCGACGCTCACACTGCGCTTGGTTTTATCTTATTTTTCTACGATTGGGACTGGGCGGCGGCGGAAAAAGAATACAAACGCGCGCTCGAACTCGACCCGAACAGCGCGGACGCGCATCAGGCTTACGCGCATCTGCTTTCAAATCTCGGACGGCATTCCGAAGCACTCGCCGAGATCAAACGCGCCAAGGAAATCGAGCCGCTCAACCTCAGAACAAACGCGCTCGAAGGAGAATTTCTGCTTCACGCCGGACAACGGGAAGCGGCGATCGAAAGTTTGCAAAAAGCGATCGATCTCGAACCGAATTTTTGGATGACGCATCTTTTCGCCGCGAGCGCATTTGTTGAAAAAGGTCTGTTTGATCGAGCGTTTGCTGAAGGAAATGAAGCGAAAAAGTTTTCGCCTTCGCAAAATTGGTCGATCGCGTTCGGTGCTTACGCGCTTGCTAAATCGGGCAAAACGCCGCAAGCACGAACCGTTCTCGATGAATTATTAAAGCACTCGAAAACAAATTACGTTCCGCCGTATCATTTCGCGCTCATTTATAACGGACTCGGCGAAAAAGAAAAAGCTCTCGATTATCTGGAAAAAGGCTTCGCGGAAAAAGATGTGCATTTGGTTTTCTTGAAAGTCGAGCCGAAATGGAACAATCTTCAAAATGAACCGCGTTTTATCGAATTGATGAAGCGAATGAAATTTGAATGAAATCTGAAAAATCCTGCATTGTGATTAAGTCTGCCATTTTTTAAGGTTAAGTAGCCATACGCAGACGAAATTGAGTAGAACTACTCACATTAAATTGAGCGGAAACGCTCTTTTTTTATTTTTAAATCAATACGAAAATCATTCTCGATGCTTTTGATCGTGGATGACAATAAACAAGTTCGGCGGATGATTCGCAGTTTGGTCGAAGACCTGAACGGCGAAATTGCCGAATGTTCGGACGGAGCGGAAGCAGTCGATTTTTGCCAAGAAAGACAACCCGATCTCGTTTTGATGGATGTGCAGATGAAACCGATGGACGGTTTGACCGCAACGCGCAAAATCAAAAGTTTTTTTCCCAAAACGAAGATCGTCATCGTGACCGATCACGCCGATGCGAAAACCCGCGCGGCGGCGATCGAAGCCGGCGCAGACGAATTTTTCGGCAAGGAAGATTTGATCGGTCTGCGCAAGATCGTCGGCGCGGGTAAAGAAGGACATTGATTTTAGGGGAAGAATTTAATTTCTCGTTCGTTTTGTTTGAGAGCAACCGACGACGAGGGCGAAACGGTTTCGTCAATACCCCTGCGAAACCGTTTCGAATTTATACAAGGAGAAGAAGATGAAACGATTTGTGATTGCCAATTTATTTTTGCTTTTATTCATTTTTGCCGCCAAAGCACAAACGCAGAATATAAATTGTGCGAACAAAAACGGTCTGAATGTGACCGAAATCAATGCGCTTTTGAAATCGCACAACGACATTCGCACTGATCAGGGTTTACCGAATTTGAAATGGAATTGCAGTCTTGCCGATTACGCGCAGGAATGGGCAACGCGCGGAATCGCCGAACATCGCGACACATTTTACGGGGAAAATATCTTTGCCGCCTCGGACGAAAAAGTTTCCCCGCTCGATGGATTACAGCGTTGGATGAATGAACAGCTTTTTTGGAATTCGACCGATAAAACCTGTCAGGAAGGCAAAAACTGCGTTCATTTTTTACAGGTAATCAACAAACAAACATCTGAAATCGGCTGCGGCATCAATCGCGCCGCGACGGGAAAATGGAAAGTTTTAATGGTTTGCAACTACAATCCTGCAAGCTAAGATATTGAGAAAATTAGCAACCGACTTTTTACAAGAAAAAAATATGAAGAGAAATATCACGATCTTGATCTTGGGAATTATTTTGTTTGCCGCCAACGCTTCGGCGCAGAATCTCTGCACGAAACAAACGAGCGACGAAACAGTGAAAATCTATGTCCGCAATGCGACGGGCAAAGGAATTACGGTCAATTACGTTGACGAAAACTGCAAGGAAAACGGGTCCGGCGAAGTGATCGAACCGGGCAGAGCATTCACGGGTGAAACGTCGCCCGGACACGCTTTTCGGGTGCGTGAAGAAGGCACGAAAAATCTTTTGAAAGAAGTTGCCGCCGAAGCAAACGACGCGACTTTTACGGTCGGAAACGTCAAATATTCAGACCCGAAAACGGGTTTTATCGAAACTTTGAACCGCGTTCGCGCCGGACGCAATCTGCCGCCAATGGAATACAACGATTCGCTCAATAAAGCATGTCAATGGTTTGCCGATCTGATGGCGCAAAACGGCAAAAGCGGTCACGATGCGGTCGAGATCGGCGGAAATTCCTACGCGAATATGCAAGACCCGTCGATGCGAATCCAGAAATACGGCTACATCGGAAACGGCGGAACGGAAGCGACCGCCGAAGGCGATTGGGAAGATATTTCGATGCTCGGCGCGGATTCGATGCTCGGCTGGTCTTCGAGCAACACGCATTATCGTCCGTTTCTCGGAATGGACGGGCAAATGTTCAAGCAAGTCGGTTTCGGTTATGCAAAATCGGCGAAAAAGCCCGGATATTATTACACTTGCGCCGTGTTCGGAAATCCGGTCGAAAAATCTGCGGTCGTCAAATCCGAAAAGCCCGACGGTTTGAAATTCACTGCGCTTAAATTCTTTACGGGAACGGACAATTACGGAACGTCTTTCACGAGTTCGAGTGTTGAAGAACTCAAAGGCGAATTTGCCTTTGAAAATCCGTCCTCAAAAGCTTTCAGCGTTTCGGTTCACAAATTCCGCGACGGTCAATTTATCGGTTCGGATGATTTCAAAGATATGGAAGGTTCGGGCGCGATGGAATTTACCATCGCCGGAGAAGCGGGCAAAACAGGCAAAGTTTTACCGGGCAAATATCGTGTGGAAGTTCATCTCGGCGACGAAATTCTGATCAGTTCGGAAGCTGTCGTGAGATAGAAAAATTGAAAAAATATCGCTTTCCCCAACAAAAAAATTAGAAAAAAGGAAGAGAAAATGAATAAATTAACGATCAAATTGTTTTTTTTGATGTTGCTGGCAGTGTGCGGAACGACTTCCGCTATTGCCTGCGAAGGCTTGCCTGAAGAAGTTTCGACCTTGATGGGCGAAATGGAGCAAGGCGGTTTGAAAACCGATTGCACCGTCAATCAAATTATGACTTGGGCGGCAAAAAATCGCGGCGCGAACGCTTTGAACGACGCCACGAAAATGATGCTCGCGTTGGGTTATGAATACGCGCCGAATTTTCAGATTTATACGCAGTCGCAATTCGACACGATGCGTAAAAAAGAAAACGGCGTCAGCAATTTTTTCTCGGCGATCAAAGGAAATTCGGCAACTATTTTTTATGATTCGGCGAAAAAAGAATACACGCTGATTCAATTTCGAGAATTTCCGAGAAAAGAAACTTCGTCTTTCAATATCAAGATCACTTACGCCGAAGGCAGCCGTTTTTCAGCCGAAGACAAAAAGAAGATCGAAGAAGCGGCGAATTGGTGGAAGGAAAGAATTTTGGACAAATTCGAGATCACGCTCGAATTCGGTCTCGATCCTTCAATTTCTGCGGGCGGCACGACCTTGGTCGGCAATGTTCCGCGTTCGTGCATCGATCATCAGCCGGGTTATGCCGAAATCACTTTGAAAGAAGTCAACACTTCGCTCGTCAGTCACGAAATCGGTCACGCGCTCGGTATCGGAACGGCTTCAATCTTCAAAAAAGACAATGTTTGTTCGCTGCTTTCGATCGCTTCGAAAGACGTTCACGATCTTAATGTTAGAAATGCGCGGATGGAAAACGGAAAGTTTTTCGGCGAGATCAGCAAAGGCGTTTTGATGGTCAACGACCGAGACGGAGATTACGGACACGTTTCGAGCGAAGTAAAAGACGACGATGGCAACGCTTCGGCGGTTCAGCCCGGTCTCGGCGGCAAACCTTCGCTCGTCGATCTGCGGATTTTGGAAGATTTGGGCTACGAAATTCAATAATTTATACCTGCGAAAGAAACGAAAATCACGACAAATTGAATACTGATTTCGTTTTTTTCGCAGATTTTTTTGCAAAAGAAAATGAAAATTAACAGATTAAAATTTACAACAGCGTTTTTAACGGCAGTCATTTTATCGGTAACGGTTTTTGCACAAACGGCGACGCGCATTACATTTGCACGCGGCAGATCGAGCGCGACTTTGAGCGGATCGGTCAGCGGCGGCGGCGGACAAAAAGAATACGTTTTACGCGGAAAAAAAGGACAAACTTTGTGGGCAAACGTCACTTCGTCGTGCGAAGGCGTGATGATCGAAGTCCTTGATGGCGGAAACGGGCAATCTTTCGGCGACGCGTCAACCGAATTTCGCGACGAATTGCCCGGAACTGATGATTTTATCATCCGCGTTCAAAACAGCGACGAAGGGCTTTGTAAATTCTCTTTGAAAGTAGGAATCGAATAGAAATTTTAGAATCGCAATGAGTAAAAAATTAAAATTATCGTTTATTTTATTGGTTTTTGCCGCAATTTTCGGCGTTCAAAACATTTTCGCGCAAACAGATTACAAACCCGTCATTGAGCAAATCAATTCGTTTCGCACCGATCCGGCAAATGCTCGTGCGAATATCGACAAAATGATTGCGGCGGCTTTTCCCGAAGCGAACGAGCGCAACGAATATTTGAATGAAGATTACGAAAACAAAAAACGCTCGGAACACATCGCAAATTTCGTCGCGTTTGTCTCGAAACAATCGAAATTAAGCCCGCTCGAATGGAATGTGGAACTCGTTCAAATCGCAGCGGCGGAAGGAAAATCGAAAAATAAATTCTTTCTGCCCGATCTAACTTTCGGACTTTTTCACGCCGACCCGAAACGCAGCTTGCTCGACAATATTTCGAGCGGTTTGGAACATCAATACAAAGGACTTTTTATTCCGAACTTACGTTTCGGCGCAATTGCTCCGCTCGAACGAAAAGCCGATGACGTTCAGCTCGTCGTTGCGTCCGCCGAAGCAAAAGCTTATTTGATGAGCGACGAAGATTTCGGCAACAACGCTTATGATCCGCGTCTTGATAAAGAACCGGCTTGGGTTTACACGCTCAATATGAAAGAGCCGAACGTGATTCCGTTCGTCAAAGCCGACGGCACGAGCGACGTTGCGTGGCGCAGAATGTCGGACAAAAAAGTTTTCATCAATCGCTATTCGGCAAACGGCGCGAAACTTTGGACGAAGGAAGCAAAAGGCGTTTCGGAAGAATATATTTTGCTCGCAGGTTTTACCGAAGACCCGCAGGGAAATATGTATCTGGCGCGTGCAATCGATGAAGGCGATTTGGATAAACAGGTCGAACCTTCCGTTCCGAAAGACAATAAAAACAACGAATTTGACCGTTCCGAATTGATGCGTCTGACGAAATTGGACAAAGACGCGAACGAACTTTGGACGAAAGATTTTGCCAAAAAAGGCGGCACGGCGATGGCGTTTTTCTCGCCGCTTTCGCCGAAAAACAACGGAAATTACGCGGCGACGAGCAAGCTTGCTTACACGACTGTCAAACAAGTCGTTTACAAATTAGCTTCCGATGAATCCGTCATCATTCCCACGAATATCGCCGAACAATGTCTGCTCGGTTATTCGATCGATCGTCTGGGCAAAAAATCGGCGAGCCGTTTCGATGTTTCTGTCCAACCGACGGAAGAAAACGGCGTGATTTCGCCGAAAGCACAGCTTCAATTTGACGAAAAATATACGCAGGGAGTTTTGTGGAAACCCGAACCGGCAGACGATGGAAAACCCGTTAAATTAAACGAAGACGGAAGTATGATGTCGATCAGCGATATTACTTTTGCGGCGGGCGATTTCGGAAAATTCAACGAATTTCTCGACGCAAATAAAATCGGTGAAGGCAAAGAATTTTCGATTCCGGCGGCGAAATTGAAACTGAAAGCCGTTTTGGAAGAAATTCCGCTCGTTTTTGTGCTTTACGGTGCGGCGACCGATTACGATTTTCAGCCGCAATATAAGTCGCGTCACCAAAACGCATATTGGCGCGCGCTCGATGCGCGAACGGGCGAACCGCTTGAAGGCTATAATCACGGCGCAATGGCGCACAGTTTCGATTACAGCGTTTTGGTCACGGATGAAGGAATTATCACGGCTGAAAGAAGCGACGCGTTTCTTTTGATGTCGAATTATTTGCAAACCGGACGACCGAGCGGACCTGTGTTTTTGCCTGTTTTCAGCACGGTTTCAAGAGACAACGAATGTTTTTGTTCGGTCGGCGGTTTGGCGCAGGCAAGCGACGGTTATGTTTTTCTATATGCGGCGAATAATTCGAAATACGAAGTTACCGCCAATCGAGATGACGGCGTAACTGATGCACAATATAACGAAGAAGAAACGCGCCAACGCGACATCGGAATTCTGCGCGTGAAAAAAGGATTTGCGCAGGAAGTTGAAGCTTATGCAACGAAAGACAACGCGGTTTTCAAAGAAATTCTCGATTCGCGCAAAAAACCTGCGGCGGCAAACGCGCTTTTCGGTCAGCGTCAGAAATACATCACGAATTATTTCCGCGACGGTCAGCCGTATAGCGCAGGTCGTCCGCGCATCGTGCGCGTTGCCGAAAATCAATACGTCGTTTTCTGGGAACGTTGGAATCATATCGTCACGACGAAGAACGGCAAAAAAGAACTGAACGGAACTTATGATTCGACGTGGGCGATGAAGATCGATCAAAACGGTAATGTTTTGAAACCTGCTATCAAAATTTCCGATACGCTTCGCTTGATGCGCGGCGACGATCCGGTCAATGTCGGCGGCAAAGCGGCGTTTTTTGCGGGCGACATTCTGACGGGAAAAATGATGCTGCACACGATCGACGGCGAATTAAAACTCAATTCGCAACCGCTTGCACTGAACTAAAATAAGCATCATAAAAAGCAAAACACGGCAGTTCGGAAAAGTTTTCAAACTGCCGTGTTTCTGTCATTTACCTCAGCAAAAACGATATTTAGGCAAATTCTCACGATAAAAGTTTTTTTAATTTTTGCAATAAATTAAGCCTTTTACTTGTCATTTTTGCAGGCGGAAAGTATATTCAAGAAAAGTTATTAAAATCTTCGTTCAAAAATAAAAAATTATGCGAAAAAATTACGGAATTTCAGCGATTCTGCCGATTCTGGTTTGTTTAGTTTTGGCGTTTAATGTCTTCGGACAAGTTCGGCTCGGAAAAAACAGTGTTCAAGAAGTTGTCAATGCGATGACGACGGAAGAAAAAGTAAAACTTCTCGTCGGAATGGGAATGAATATTCCGGGTTTTCCGATCGATCCCGATGATGCGAAAACTCCCGAAAAAGTTCCCGGCGCGGCAGGTCGAACACACGCGATTCCGCGTTTGGGAATTCCTTCAATCACGCTTTCCGATGGTCCGGCTGGCGTTCGCATCGATCCGAAGCGTCCGAATGAAACGAAAACTTTTTACGCAACCGCTTTTCCCGTCGCAACTTTACTCGCTTCGAGCTGGGACGAAAATCTCGTGCAAAAAGTCGGGAACGCTTTCGGAAACGAATCGCTCGAATACGGTGTCGATATTTTGCTCGCGCCGGGAATGAACATTCACCGAAATCCTTTGGGCGGACGAAATTTTGAATATTATTCGGAAGACCCGATGATCGCGGGCAAAATTTCAGCGGCTTTTGTGCGCGGCGTTCAAGGGCAAGGTGTCGGCACTTCGATCAAACATTTTGCGGGAAACAATCAGGAATTTAACCGAATGCAGTCGAATACAATTGTCAGCCAACGTGCTTTGCGTGAAATTTATCTGCGCGGTTTCGAGATCGCCGTCAAGGAATCGAAACCTTGGACGGTGATGTCTTCATACAATCTCATCAACGGCG
Source organism: Pyrinomonadaceae bacterium (assembly GCA_036833775.1). GTDB lineage: Bacteria > Acidobacteriota > Blastocatellia > Pyrinomonadales > Pyrinomonadaceae > JAJQRF01. The sequence continues at coordinate 13,014 of DAITPE010000080.1, forward strand.
TTTACACGTCGCAAAATCCCGAATTATTGAAAACTATTTTGCGCGACGAATGGAAATACGGCGGTTTTGTGATGACCGATTGGTTTGCGGGCGACAATCCGGTTGACCAAATGAAAGCCGGAAACGAAATGATTATGCCGGGAATTCCGATGCAGACGAAAGCGATCGTTGACGCGGTAAACAGCGGAAAATTGGACAAAAAAATCTTGGACAAAAACGTCGAAAATGTTTTGAACATCATTCTGCAAACGCCTTCGTTCAAAAATTACAAATATTCGTCAACGCCCGATCTCAAAGCAAACGCGAAAGTTGCGCGTGAATCGGCGACGGAAGGAATGGTTTTGCTGAAAAACGAAGGGCAAGCTTTGCCGCTTACAACGCAAAAGAAAATCGCGCTTTTCGGAAGTTCTTCTTATGAACTTATCGCGGGCGGAACCGGAAGCGGCGACGTGAACAAAGCTTATTCGGTTTCGCTTGAAGAAGGTTTGAAAAATGCGGGTTTGATGGCAGATTCGGAACTGAAAACGATTTACGAAAAACATATTGCGAATGAAAAAATTATACGTCCGAAATCGGAACCTTTTATGCCGCTCGTGCCTTTGAATGAATTGGATATTGACGCAGAAATCGTTGCGAAAAAAGCCGTTGAAGACGAAATTGCAGTGGTTACGATCGGCAGAAGTTCTGGCGAATTCGTCGATCGAAAAGTTGAAAAAGATTTTGAATTAACGATGCAGGAACAAAATACTCTTAAAAAAGTTAGCGAAAAATTTCACGCCAAAGGCAAGAAAGTAATCGTTTTA
>DAITPE010000081.1:0-13765 GCA_036833775.1 Pyrinomonadaceae bacterium
TAATTTCGTCAACTTCCGCTTTTGTGCGATTTTTCTTTTCCGCTTTGGCAATGTAATGCGGATAAACGCCCGCAAAAGACATTTTGTAAACTCTTTCGTTATTTTTCATATTTTTCGTAATTCTGAGGCTAATTATACCGAAAAAACACACTTTTTATGAAACAAGTTTTTCCGCCTTTGCGTCGCTCTAAATCAATTCTATCGAGAAGTTTTAATATTTTCTTATCTTCAAATCCTTGAAATATCCGATTGTTCCAATGTCAACCCAAAGACCTAGACTGCCCGATTTTGTGTTTCCTTTCATTTCGTTGACGATAAACGAAGGATATTTTTGATTATTCAGATAAAGTTCGGCTTTTCGGTTTTTTATCTCGATTCGCATCGTTATCCATTCATTTAAGCCGACATCTGCATAAGTTTCATACTGACCTTTGAATTCTTCTTTTCTCAATTTGTCGAATTTATAATCGGGATAAGCATAATATTGAACCGTATGATTTCTATTAAATTGGATTTCCGAACGTCCGGCTTTTGGTCTCAGATAGATGGATTCATACGCGTTGTTGTTTCCGCTGACTCTGAAAGCAAGACCGATAAATCCTTGTGCAAATTCAAACGGTGAAGGAACTTGAATCTGACTCAACATTTTTACCTCGATCACACCATTTTCAAGGTCGAGATTTTTCAATTTAACAAAAGTCGGTTCGTCAACCGTCGTCTCTAATCTTTTAACATCGAAAGGCAGTTTTTCTAAATCCCGTTCAACCTTTAAAACCTTTTCACCATTTAACTTAACGACAGAAGCCTTGACATTGGAAATTTCAAATTCCCTGTCTTCGAATTTTATTGTTTGGGCGTTTGCAATCAAATTAAACGTCGCTGAAAGCAATGTTATCAAGATAATTTTGTTTAGTTTCGTCATCAAAATCTTCTTTTTCAATCAAAATTTGATAGAGCAAAGTTTATTTGGAAAAAGCTTTTTCCCAAATGAACTGCATCAAGAAATTATGTTGATCTGGTTTAAGATTTTGTTTTTGCGCGGCGATTTCTGAGCCGGCTCAAAAATTCAGGCGTGATGCCTAAAAAAGAAGCGATTTGTGTCTGAGGCAAGCGGTTTGCTAAATGCGGATAGATTTCCATAAAAGAACGATAACGCTCTTCGGCAGTAGAACTTATATTTTGCAGTAAGCGATTTTGCAAGGCGACAAAACTATTCTCGATCAAAACTCTGAAGATTCGATCAAACTTCGGTGCTTTCGTATAAAGCAAAATAAAGTTTTCATAGCTGATCCGAAGAACTGATGAATCTTCAAGCGCATCAATGTTTAATTCGGACGGCTTTTTTCCATAAAAACTGCCAATATCAATTATCCACCAATTTTCCGAAGCAAATTGCAGAGTGTGAATATTTCCCTTTTCATCAGCTTTATACAAACGAAGACAACCGTGAAGCACAAAATTCAGATGGTTGCAGACATCTCCTTCTTGAAGAACATACTGTCGCCTGCGATACGATCGCGGCTTGAATAATTCGTAAACAAGCCGCCTTTCTTCAGTATCTAAAGGAATTAGACGATTAAAATATTCAATCAAAGGCTCAACCGAATCTTTTTCTGATTTATCATTCATTTAATAATCAATACTTTCGCAAACTTTCGTTTTGTAAATTCTTTCACGAACTTTCGTTTTTTCTCAGCATACTTCTTTCACCATTCCTGAATCCTGATTCCCAACTGCTTATCCATCAGAGCAAATTCCTTCGCGCCCCACGGACGAAGCGTGATTTCTTTCAAGTTCGGATGCAAAAATTCGGGATGAGATTTAGAAACTTTTTCGTAAACTTCGGCGATATTTTTTGTAACTAGTCTGAATTCGGGGTGATGTTCTCCGGCAGCGGCAGCATCTTGAAAAAGATTTATCCGCAAACCGTCTTTCTCGATGACACAAAACGGGTTGGCAGAATTTCTTTCATCGTGTCCGATCTCAAAACCCAAACATTCAACAAACAATTTCAAACCATCGGCAATATTCGCGTAGAAAATGTTCGGCACTAATTTTTCAAATTTCATATTTTCCTCTCTAAAATTTCAAGTAAAATTGCTGTTTTACCGATTCATCGAATCCAACCAACTTTTTTCCTCCATTCGTCCGCCTGTTTGTTGCGCTCTTTCAGATCGACGGGCGGCTTTTGATTTTCCTGCAAAACTTGCTTTCTGATAATTTCGATTTGTTCTTCCAAAGAATTTAAGCCGACAGATTTTCGCCGCGTGTTCACTTTTTCGAGATCGTCGAACAATTTCGGACTCATTTCGCCGTTTTCATCCCAATCAAATTGCGTCCCGTAAAGTTGCGGTCGTCCTTCAAAAACCGCGATTCTGTCCGACAAATAAGCAATTTGTTTCGGATTTGCGTTATTTTCCGCGACCGCTTTTTCCAAAAGCGCAGAGCAATTTTTCATAAATTCGGGCTTGCCGATCGAATGCTGAATCACCAGCCAAGCCGCTTCGTTTTCTTCTTCGCCGACTTTTTCGATCGTCGGATAACCGATCTTTTCGATAATTTCATTCAAACTTTCCGCATTTTTGTTGTGCAACGCTTCCATTTCCCGATCGTAGCCGTCAAACAATTTTCCGCTTCGGACAAGTTCCTCTCTCAACTCCAAATCAGCGTTTTTCAGCGCAATAATTTCTTCGGCAATTTTTTTATAATTCATTAATTACACAAAACGTCGGCAGAAAAAATTTCTTCAAATATTCTCGATTTCATTGAGCTTTTTCAAAAAGTCTTCGGGAATTTCTATTCGCGCATTTTCGGCAAACGCCAAAAATTCTTTGACCGTCATCGGCGAATACGTTCTGCCGCATTGGTCTTTGCGGTCTTCTTCGTAAGAAAAAACTTTTCCTTCAAACAACAAATATCCTTGCTCGCCCCATTGGTCAACGCGACCTACCGTAAAATGCGGACAATCGAGATAGTAAATATTCTCGTAATTTTCCATACTTTCAATTTGAAACTTCAAAAATGTATCACAGATGAAACAGCGTCGCAAATCATCTAACAAAAAAAGACGAAGCCGAAACTTCGCCCGCTCAAAATCGACGTTGGAAAGGTTTTTAAAGAATTTTTTTCACGATTACGTCTGTAAAATATGATTACTTTACCACCATTCTTTCATCCATTCATCCGAAATTCGTTTTGCTTTTTCGTAATCGTCAACCACCACGATCAGTTGATTTGAATGATCGCTGTATTGCGTCAATATATTGATGCCCGCATCGGCAAGTCGGCGGCAAAACATTCCCAATTGCCCCGGAACGTCCTGACGTAATTTTTGAATGATAACCTCATTGATCTTTAAATCTTTAATGCCGACTTTTGCCAAAACCGCTTTTGCACGTTCCGCTTCTTCGACCAGAAAATGCGCGATCGAATGCACTCCGTTTTCAAAAACTCCGCCGCCTTCGAGACTGATTTTATTTTCGCCGAGCGTTTCGCCTAAAAGTGCTAACTGACCAATTTTGTTTTCCAGAATAATTTCTAAATCTTTCATATTTTTTATTGATGAATCTCCTTACTGTCATTTGGTGACTGTTCGCGATCGTTCATTCCGTAGTCGCGCACAACGCCCGCAATTCGTAATCTGTAATCCGCAAAAACAGAGTTTCTACCCTTCTTTTGAGCTGCCCGATGTTCCTCAAAATTTCGCCATTCGGCAATGCTTTCCTCGTCTTTCCAAAACGACAACGATAAAATTTTGTCGGGATTAGTCAGGCTTTGAAATCTTTCAATTGAAATAAAACCTTCGATTCGGCTTAATTCGGGTTTCAGTTTTGCTGCGAGGTCGAGATACTCACCGCGTTTTTCCTGTGCCGGAATTACTTCAAAAATCACAACAATCATAGTTTTTGACTTTTTCATTCAGCGAATATAACATATTGACTTCACACACGCTTCATCTGAGAATGAACTATGAATGTAGAAGAAAATTTCGTTTTGATTTCGGGTTTGTTGTGCGAGGCGACACGCGCCAGAATGCTTTGGAATCTGCTCGACGGACGCGCTTACACGGCAACCGAATTAGCGGTGGCGGCGGATATTTCAGCAACTTCAGCGAGCAATCATCTGGCAAAACTGCTCGAAGCCGACCTCGTTAAGGTCGAGATTCAAGGTCGTCACAGATATTATTCGTTCGCCGCACCCGAAATCGCTTACGCGGTCGAAGCATTGGCGAATTTAGTGGGTAAACGGTCTCTGAAAAAAGCGGAAAAAACGTTGAGCGGCGTAAAATACTGCCGCACTTGTTACGACCATTTAGCCGGGTTCGTCGGTGTCAGAATCGCCGACGCTCTGGAAGAAAAAAGTTTCATCCGCAAAACTGAAAAGGCTTACGACGTGACCGAAAAAGGCTGGGAATGGTTTGCCGAACTAGGTATTTTTGAAACCGAACTAACGAATAACCGCCGTCCGCTGACGCGTCAATGTCTCGACTGGAGCGAACGCCGCCCGCACATCGCCGGACAGCTCGGCGCGGCATTTTTAGACAAAATCCTGCAAAAAGAATGGTTTAAGAAAATCCAATTTTCGAGAGAGCTGGAAGTTTCGGCAAAAGGGCGGAAAGAGCTTTTTGAAATTTTAGGCATTGATCTTCGATCTTGATTTCAAGTCTTTGAACAAATTTTCCGTTGTCCCTCAAGTTCTTCTCTTCTTCATTTATTTACCGGCGCGGCATTTATCCATTCGTTAATTATCTTGCTTAATTCAGCTTTATTTCTTTCAATCTCTGCAAAATCTTTAAATGAAGCGACGGCTCGATCATTTTCTTTCCAAGCCAAAATTCCCGTTTTGTCGTCAATTAATTTTGTCGGCGGCTGGGCGAGCTTTTTTGCGCCCCTGTGAAAAATTAACTGAATTTGTCTCGGCGGATTGATCTTCATCGTGATCCGGTCTTCGTCTTTGTGCGAATAATTGGGTCCGTTCCATTTTATATTTTCCGACAGTTCTTTGCCGGAAATCAGAATGGTCTCGCGCAAAAGTTCGATTTCTTTCCTTAAAGGATGATTTTGCTCATCCAAAAATTTCGTCACTTCCTTATTCAGATTTGTCATATTCTCGCTTCCTTTCTCAACAAACTCCTTCGCCTTTTCCGCCGTTCTAACCGTTTTATTTGAATTCTATTTCTCTATATTGTCAAAAATAAACGGCAGCAATTCGTTGTAAATCCTTCCTTTTAAGCCCCAAAGTCTGTTTCTATGGTCGCCGTTGTATTGCTCGAACTGATGCGAAATGCCGAGTGCCGTTAATTTTTTTGAAAGTAAAATGCTGTTGATTTCGATCAGTTTGATGTCTTCTTCATTTCCGCAATCGAATTTTATTCCGCGAAGTTTCAGAAGATTTGCTTTATACTTTTCAGCCATTTTGACGACATCGTTTTCCAGCCATTTCTGATAAGCCGCCGGATTCGGAACGAGTTTATTGCCTTTCAGCAAATACGGTTTATCCGCATAAAAGGGCGGTTTTGACGGATTAGGCGAAAACGCCTGCGAGACCATCAGCATTCCAACTATATTTCTGTTGTTCGTCGCTAAGATTTCCTCGACATTTTTTGCCGCCACAAACTTTTTCACATCGGGATTTTTGCTGTCGAGTTCGGCGGTGAACGAAAGAAATCCGCTGTTCATCGCATAGACGACGCTGAAAACATCGGGATGTTTCATCGCCAAAGTCATCGCTCCGAAACCGCCCATCGAATGTCCGGCAATCGCTCTCGATTCCGCTTTGGCGATGGTTCGATAGTTGTTATCGATAAACTTTACGAGTTCACCGGCGGTAAAATCTTCCCAATTTCCCGTCGCGGACGAATTAACGTAAAAACTCCCCTGCAAATTCGTTTTTTCGTTCGGCGTAACAATGATCATTTCGCCGAAACGACGGGCTGCAATTCCCGTGTCCATCAAATATTGGATAGTAGATTCTTTCTCGGAATCGTCAACAAAATTCAGATGATCGTCGCCCGTTCCGTGCAACAGATAAAGCACCGGATAACGCTTTGTCGAACTGAAATAGCTTGGCGGAAGATAAATCGTGATTTCCCGCTGAAGGTTTTCGCCCGTGACGTTTTTTGCCAATGCCTTTGAGACAATTTTGTCAATTTTCACAGTGCCTTTATCTTGTGCCTTTGCAAAGTGAACCGATAAAAACAAGCAAACGAAAAGTGTATAAATTATATGTTTTTTCATACCGCGATTTTACGGTTTGAATTAACAATAAATGTTCGGAGTTATCCAAACGAACATCTTTTTAACGATTTTCCTGACTTTTCACATATTCCGACGGCGAAATTCCAACGTATTTTTTGAATGCAGTATTGAAAGCCGTTTTGGAATTGAAACCCGATTCAAACGCAATTCCCAACATATTCAACTTTTCCGTTTTGCCAGAACGCAATAATTTCTTGGCTTCTTCAACCCGATGCCGATTGATAAAATTGTAAAAATTATCGCCCGAAACTTTATTTATCAAATACGAAGCGTCGTGAATACTGATGCCCAATTTTTTCGCAACCGTCGGCAAATCAATTTCGTTTTCTAAAAAAATTTTCTCGATTTCCATCAATTTATTTAATTCAACCGACAATTTAAGAATTTGTTCATCGCTTAATCGCGGTTTGTTTTTGTCTTTCGGAATTTCGTCGCTTGAAATTTCGATGACTTCGGAAATTTCCGCTAAATCTTCGTTCTTAAAGGGAAAAATAACGCCTTGCCGCATCGCGTTGTAGCCGAGAAAGAAAATCGAACCTGCATAAATAAATTCGTTTAATTTCACTAAAACGGCAGAAATTGACAATGCATCATTTATCCAAAAAACAATCGGCAAAAGCAGAAAAAGCAGAAATCGCCTGATCCATTTTAAATCGGTATTTTGCGTTGCGGCGGTAATCAGTCTTAGATTTTCAGCGTGTTTTTTAAGAACCAAATATGACGCGAGCGTATAACCCAAAACCAAAAACGGCAATAAATCCCGCACAAAAAACGAAAAATCGCCGACCTCGAAAATCGTTCGTGTGGCAATGCTTTTTTCCGAAATGAAGACAATATTTTCAAAGAACGTATAAATCGCAAACGGTAAGAAATGCAGCCAATAGCGAATCTTAAAACCGCTCGTCGGATTCACAAAATACAGAATGCTGATGTAAAGACTCGTCGGCAAAAGAAACTGCAAACTGTTGATAATCTTGATGATATAAAAATACGAAGCATTCGTTTCGAGATAATTGCCGACAAACGCCGTTCCAATTATAAAGACAAAAACACTCAGCCATCTATTCGCCTTTTCGTTCTGTTTGAGCGGATAAAAGTAAAGCAAAAAGCACAGCAAAAAACTCTCGCCGACGATAAATGCTGATAAAAACAGGCTCATTTAGAAATCAACTCTAAACTCACGCATCGCAAAATTCAAACCGACTGGTTTCAAATGAACGGCTAATCGAGCTTCATTTTGAATGATTCACTAATCAACCCTTGTCTATTTCTTCAATAATTCTTCCAAAGCCTTTTTGCCCGTTTCGCTGTCAGGGTTGAGTTCTAAAGATTTTCGATACATAAAAATCGCCTCATCTTTTTTGCCGATTTTCGCCAAATGCTCGCCGTAACTGTCATATACATTCCAACTTTTAGGAAATAGCAATGCGTTTAGCTTCAACACTTCCAAGGCTTTTTCTTGGTGTCCGACGATTTCGGTGTCAGCAAATAGGTCGTAGCCCATTTGGTTCATTTCGTCTTCGTCGAGGTTGTAATTCGTTGTGTCGGCTTGCAGTTCGATTAACTTGGAAAATGCTGAATCAACGCCTTTCGTGACCAAAGTTCTGCCGTATTCTCTGGCGATTGACCGTTTAGCAACCAGCAAAGGCGTAGTTTTATTAAGAATGTGCATCGCATTCACGCCGTTTTTATAAACTCCGTTTGAAAATGCGTTATCGAGCAAAATAACGGTTTGATTTTTGGAAATATTTCTCAGGAAAATACTCAAACTTCCCGGAATTCCGCCCGTGTGCCAGACAATTTTGCCTTTTGAAACGTCGTCAAAAATAAACCAGCCTAATCCGTAGTAATTTTTGCCGAGATTCATAAATGTTTCAGCAAGTTCGCCGTTATTAAGTTTTGTCGGCGTAAAAGCCTCGTCTAAAGTTGCTTGCTTAAGCAAAATTCCGCTGTATAAACTCTGGTCATATTTCAACAGATCATCAGTCGTAGTAACAATGTCGCCATCGCCTTTGAGACCGCTAAGACGGTAACTTACTTGATTAAAAACCGGGTAGATTTTGTTATCAATGTCCACCGGAGTTTCCGCATAAAATCGAACCAGTTGATGATTTACAACCCGATTTGCATCTTTTCGACGATGCGGAAAATCTTCTAAAGTGTAGGTGTCAGACATTTTAGCTTTGGCAAAGATATTTTCCTGCAAATAACTGTTAAATTCCTGCCCCGAAACTTTTTCGACCACTAAAACCAACAAGTTGTAATTCGTGTTTGAATAAGCCCATTTTTCGCCCGGTTTAAATGGCAGCGGTTCTTTCCATTTATCCAGAAAAGGCATAACGTCTTTATTTGTAATGATTCTGAGCGGTTCTTTTTCATATAATTCGTCATACAAATCGAAATCCGGCAACCCCGAAGTATGCGACAGCAAATGCCGAATCGTAATATCCGCGTAACGAAATTCCGGCAGATATTTTTTTACTGCATCATCAATATTTATCTTGCCTTTTTCTTTTAGCTGTAGAATCGCAACTGCGTTGAATGTTTTTGAAATTGACGCGATGTTGAATCTCGACGTTTCCGAATTGGGAATCTTATTTTTGAAATCGGCATAACCAAACGATTTTTTGTAAATCGCCTTGCCATTTTCCGCCACCAAAATATTTCCGTTAATCGGATTTAGCGTGGTCGTAAAATAATTGTCCAATTTTTCGGAAACGGTCTGACCGAATAAATTAGAAACGCAAAAAATTGCTGTAAATAATAGTTTTAAGATGTTTAGTTTCACAAATATTTCTCCTGTGAAATTCAAACTATCAGTATTGAATCTCACAAAATAGAATGATATTTGCCTTGTAAATGTTAGATTTATTGTTCCGTCAGCTAATATTCTTTGAAAATTAATTCTAACAATCCTTAAATGTCGCGTAGCGACAAAAAGAGTTTAGCCGTAGGTTTCAACCTACGGTAAATAAAGAGGTTATTTTCTGTCGCGTGAGCGACGATTGAATTTATCCACGTCAAAATCAGTTGTCGCTGACGCGACAAACTCGTTTGATTATTCGTTCCGTGGATTGAAATCCACGGCTAAATTCAGTTAGTCGCTATGCGACAAGTTGAAAGATTTTTTTGTTAGATTTAATTTTCAAACACCATAAGCAGACGGCAATTCATAGAAAACTGTCCAAACTATTGTTTTTCTAAATAATCAAAACAATGATTAAACCTTTTCTTTCCAGCGATATAAGAAACCGGTATCGAAATTGGTTTCAATCACATATTTGGCTTTCATTTTATTGTGAATTTCCGCAGATTGCCGTTTGCCATTAACGATAAGTTCGCGGTTGCTGAGTTTGAAAGAGAGATTATTTGAATTTTTGATGATGTCTTCAGCTTTCAAATCGCTGATTATTTTGTCTAGAACTTTGTCGAGTTCGCCTACAGTGTCAATTTTGTCGCGTTTGACGGAAAGTCTGTCGCGTTGAGCCGAAAGAACATTACGTTTAGCGGAAAGAGAATCGCGTAATTTGGAAATTTTATCGCGGAGTTTGGACAAATTATCTCGCTCAGCCGATAAACTTAACGAGTATTTATCTTGTAGTTCATCAATTTTGCCTTGAGCTTTATCAATTTTTTCGGTAATTTCATCAATTTCACTTTGGTCATTGTCGATGTCTTCTTGTTTTGCGTCAATCTCATTTTGCAATTTTTCGATTTCCTTTTGCATTGCTAATTTTTCCAAAAGCGGCTTGGTATTGGCGGAATATTGCGGAATATTTTCGCTCGAAATTCTTTCGCCATTCACATAGAGTTCGGCAATATTTTGCTCAACGGCGTGAAGTTTATAAACTTTCCCGTCGTTGCCCAAAAAGACAGACCAATCTTGATTGATGTTTTCGTCAGCACCTTTGACATAAATTCCGGTCGCTTCTCTATCCGAAAACTGACCTGTCATCATTAGCGAATTAGACGAAGAAGTCGTTTGTGATGAAATAGTTAGCACAGCCGCCAAAGTTATAATTGCAAAGCTCGAAATTAGAAATAGTCTTTTCATATATGCTCCTTTAAGTTGAATTGTTTTAAAAATAGTGTCGCTCTTGATTGGAAAACACCACGAGTTTTAATTTTGTGACAGCATTTTTTTAATATTAACGATGCTCCTTCGCACCTTCAGGCAAATTGCCTTGATAATCTCACTTCCTTTCTCAACAAATTCCTTCGACTTCTCAGCCTTGAATTATTTTCTCAAGTTCGTTCAGTCCGACTACATTGGCGGCTCCGCCATCTAGGTAATCGAGAGTTATTTCGTGATGCTCCAAGTCTTTCGAGGCAACACATTCACGAACAATAAAAACTTCAAAATCTCTCTGATAAGCGTCAATCGCCGCCGTCCGAATGCAAGCGTGTGTATTGACACCTGCCAAAATCAACGGGTTTGCATTTAATTCCGCAAGCAATGAATCTAACTCTGTCCCGTAAAACATACTGAATCGTTTTTTGATAATTTCTCTGTCCGACGCGTCACGCACCAACTCATCCAAAATCTGCACGCCCGAAGTATCTTTGATGAACATTCGGATATTTTCCCGTTTCATATCAATAAAAGCATCGCTCAAATCGGCTTCAAACTCCTGACGAACCCAGATGACAGGCAATCCTTTTGCTCGTGCAAAAGCAGTTAATTGATTGATGGATGAACACAGTTCGGGACGGATTCGCTGAAGTTCGGCGTGTCCGAAGCAATCGTTCACCATATCTATTACGAAAACAGCAGGACTTTTCATAGTTTCTCCATAAAATATTAAAAATATTACTTTTTTAGGAATTACGAAGAAGACAAAATAGAAGTTCCGCTTGATAAAAAAGGATGAAGCTGAAACCTCGTCCTTTCAACATGCAATTTAGAAAAATTTTTAATGATGATCCTTCGCCCCATCAGGCAAATTCCTTTGATAACTTTCACATCCTTTCACAACAAATTCCTTCGCCTTTTCCTTGCGAACTGCGAATGTCTTCGCCAAGTTTTATTTTCATTCTAACTCCTTATTTTCCAACTTGATTTCAGTTTTCTACAAGTTTGCTTACTTCTTTTTCAAGATTTTCTCGAATTTTATGCCATCTGATCTTCCCTCGGATACTTTAAAACCGACGATTTTTTTCTTCTTGTCTGTGACAAATATGATGTCACCCAACTGGCTTCTGAAACGGTCTTTGTAGAGCGGTTTCAGTTCAAATTCATCGTTCAGGTTGAAAGACATAAACAGTTTTCCGTCTTTTGTTTTGAAAGTCATTTTCGATTCGGTTTCGTCCGAATAATAAACGCCCGAATATTCGCTCAAAGTTTTTTCATTTATGACTGGATCGTCAACAGCGGTGAGAGTTGTTGTTTCGTCAGGAGAAGTGAACACCATCTTTTTACTCGATTCAAAGTATTGAACTTTGGACGAGCCTATCGCAAAAGTATCTTTGCCGGTCGGCACTATCGTTCCGCCTCCGCCTTCGGTGATTTCAAGGTTACCGTCTTTCACAGTTAGTTTGACCGCTGAACCGCTGCCCCAGTCTTCTTCACGATACCAACCCTCATATTTTTTGAGCTGTTCGGCGGTGAGTGTTATCGCTTTGATCTCAGGCTCCTTTAGCGGCGGAGGATTTCTATTCGTGATAAATAGATTTCTGACAAGCCGAAAAACAGGCGGATTATCGCTATTATCTCTAGTGTTACTGAGCCAGGCAATTGACAAATCGGCTTCGGGAAAATGTTCGAGCGATGCCAGATAACCACGCGCTCCTCCCGTGTGAGAGATAGATTTCCAACCACGGATTTTGCCAACAAACAATCCGGCGGCATAATCTCCCATTTTTCCATTGTTATATGGAACGATTTGTGTTTGTTTATCCAAAAGCGATGGATTGCCGAATTTGCCCGACAGGTAAAAAGCGTTCCATTTGAGCAAATCTTCGGTTGTTGTCAGTAAAGCTCCGTCACCATAAGTATAATCGATGGGCATTTCTATTCTGAAGACACCATTGTCATCGCCATAAGCAATGGCACGGTTCGGCACAATCTTTTTGAAATCATCCTTCCATTGGGTCCGGTTCATTCCCGCAGGTTCAAAGATGTGTTTTTTGGTGAATTCGGCAAGGCTCATCCCGCTAACTCTTTCGACTACAATTGCCAGCAAGTTGTAATTGGAATTACTGTATGACCAAAGTTCGCCGGGCTTGAAGTTAAGGGCTTTCTGCCGCATCATAATTTCCAAAACGTCATTGTTGCTATAAACTTTGTTAGAGTTGTCCCACCCGGTAAGTTTTGCAATACTCAGCCAATCCCGCAGACCGCTGGTGTGCCTCATCATTTGACTGAGCGTAACGGGAACGCCGTAATTAGGCATTTCGGGCAAATATTTACGAATGTCGTCTTGCTGGGAAAGTTTGCCTTGCTGCTCCAAAAGCAGGATTGCCGCCGCCGTGAACTGCTTGGAAACACTTCCTGCATCGAAAACGGATTCGGTCGTTAGCGGAACATTACGCTCTATATCAGCCATCCCATAGGCTTTGGAAAAAACGACCTTGCCGTTTTGCGATATCGAAAGCTGACAACCCGGATTGTTCGGCTTGTATCTCTCCATAATTTTTTCGATCTGCTTCAGCGTTTCATCATTGATTGTTTGAGCTGAAACGACTGACGAAATTGATAAGAGGACGAGCGATAAACAAGCGATTTTGGAAAGATAAGTTTTCGTTGGATTCATAGAAATTTCTCCCGTTAAATCCAATTTATCAGCCTTAAATCCAACAAAATAGAATGATATTTGCCTGTGGTTTTTACAAAGTTTCGTATTGACGTGGTAGAAATCCCGTTAATTGTTTGAAGGTGCGGGTGAAATGGCTTTGGTCGGCAAAACCGCATTGATAGGCGATTTCAGTCAGTGATTGATTGGAAGTTTTGATAAAACCGAGCGATTTTTCAACCCTCAGACGACGGCGGTATTCGCCCAATGTGCAGGAAAAATATTTGGGAAAATGTTTGGAAATTGTTGTCGGATAAACATTTGCGGCGGCGGCTAAATCTTTCAGAGAAATCGGTTCGTTCCAACTGTCATTCAGCAATTCGATAACTTTTTCAACCCATTTCGGATGTTCGTTTTTCGTTTCAGTTTTGTCGGAAAGCAAATTCAGAATCAGCATCTCGATCGTCGAATCTGAAAATTCGTCTTGTATTGCCAATTCTTTGTAAATTTTCAGGGCTGCGAATTTGGTATTCGCGCTTTTAGACAAAGATTCGATTTGAAAAGTTTTTCCAAACGAATCATCCGCGAATAAACCATCGTTAATTTCAAGACTTATATTTATCTGCGGCAACCGTTTATAAATGGTCAGATGCGGCTCGCCGGCGTGAAAAAACATCAAGTCGCCGGATATTCTTTCCGTTTCCGATCTTTGACGTTTATCAATAATTCCGCCGCTCAAAATAAAATTCAGATGAGCATTTTCGTGAAAATGAAGCA
>DAITPE010000082.1:0-13628 GCA_036833775.1 Pyrinomonadaceae bacterium
ATGTTACGGCTTCATTATACCGGCACGAATAATACAAAAGCATTCCGTAATTTATTTTATGCGTGATGGCGGCAGGTTCTATTTCTTGGGCTTTTTTATTCAAGGCGATTGCTTCATCGAAACGCCCCGGAATAGTCAAAAAATTACCGTAAAGCGCAAGTGCCATCGGTGACGAAGGATTTATTTCGAGGGCATGTTTGAAATCTTTTTCCGCGCCTGCAAAATCGCTTTCGTAACTCGATTTCAGCATTCCCGAAACGGCAAAGGCTTCCGCCAAGTTAGGTTTTAACGCCAAAGCTTTTTCGATCGCCGCTTTCGATTTCGCAAATTGTTCCTGCGGTGCGCCCGAATATTTTCCCGGCGTAAAACGATATGCGTAACCGAGATAAACGTAGGCTTCGGCAAAATTCGGGTCGAGCTTTACGGCGCGTTCGAGATATTCGATCGCCGTTCCCATCTCGGTTTTATTCCATTGATCGAAAACGAACGCGGCTTGCAGGTAAAGACGATAAGCTTCTTCATTCGAAGTGATTCGGCTGATAGTCAATAAATTTTCACGGTTTCCGAGTTTCGTCAGCAAGTTACTGCCGATTTCATTGGCGAGCGCGTCCTGCATTTGAAAAATGTCAACCGAATCTTTTTCGGTTTTGAAAGTTTCCTCAACATTTCCGCTTTTAACTTCGATCAATTGCGACGTAACGCGGATTTTTCCGTTGACGAGCTGATAATTTGATGACAAAACGAGATCGACTTGCTGTTCGCGTCCCGCATCGGTTGGATTTTGGTCTAATTGTTGATATTTTCGTGTCGCGCTCAACGGGCGAACCGTCAAATCTTTCGCCGAACTTAGTTTTAAAATAAGAGATTCGGCGATTCCGAGTTCGTAAATGGAGTCGCGCGCGTCACTGTTGAGTGGTTTGAGCGGCAAAACTGCGATCGAACGGCTTTGCGGCGGAACTTTCGTCGCATCGGTTTTCGACCGAAAATTGCCGTAAAGCCAAATTCCCGCGACGGCAAAAACAAAAATAAAAATAGCCGCAAAAGCCGCAAATTTCGTTCGGTTTTTGTTTGTAGTTTCAAACTTTTCCGATTCGACCGATTCGATTTTTTTCGTTGCTTGCGGATTTTCAAAAATTTCGTGCGAATGATTTCCGTTTAATGAAAATCCGTTCGTTTCGTTAATTTTTTCAACTTCTGCGACGAAACGATAACCTTTTTTCGGAACGGTTTCGATAAATTTATTTTCCGCGTCTTCGCCTAAAATCTTCCGCAAACTGTGAACGACGCGGGCGATATTCGATTCTTCGACAAAAGTATCTTCCCAGACAAGCTTTAAAAGTTCGTCCTTTTCGACCAGCCGACCGTTTCTTTCGACCAAAATTTCCAGCACATCGAAAGCCTTCGGCGTCAGCGAAATTGACGAAGTTCCGCGCAAAAGCATTCGTTCAGCCGCATCGAGCCGAAATTCCTTAAATCTGTAAAAAGTCTGATTATTACTGCTCATTTTGCTGTAAAAGGAAGTTTTTAGGAGAAAAACAGGAGAATTTTCCAAAGATTTTTCCGCCTCTTCCGACATAAATTTTTCATACAGCTTTAAGGCTGAAGACCGCCGATTTCGGTTAAAAGATTGTTTCTTGCAAAAACGATTATATCCCAAAATCGGCGGTCTTGACCAAACAAATTTCTTTCAATTTAGAGCGGGAAAAATTTATGAAATTCAAACTAATCAAAATCATTTTAATCTTTTTACTTTCATTCGGTTTTAACGCATTTTCGCAAAACAAAGTTCTGAATTTTGATACGAAAGCGTCTTTTTACAACAATCGCGGCGTCGAATTTTTTGAAAAAAAGGAATACGAAAAAGCGATCGAATCTTTCAAAACGGCGATCGATTTGAACAAGAATTTTGAAAAAGCACATTTCAATCTGGCAACGGTTTTATGGCAACTAAATCAAACTTCCGAAACGATTTCCGCGCTTCAAAAAGCAGTCGAAATAAACCCGAAATATGTTCAAGCGCAAGCAAAATTATGCGACGTTTTTTTGGCTTTGGAACAAAACGAAAATGCGGGCGCATGTTATGAAAAACTACTTTCGTTCGCGCCGAAAGATGTGCAAACGAATTCTAATTACGGTGTCGTTTTGATGCATTTGAAACGATTTGAAGAAGCAGCAAAAATATTTGAAGAAAACAATAAAAATTTTACGCCGAATGCCGAAAATCTTAACAATCTCGGCATAGTTTTGCTCGAATTGAATCGATATAAAAAAGCGGTTGAAGTATTGCGTCGCGCCGTAAATATCGAGCCGAACAACGAAATGATGCGCTACAATCTGGCAATTGCACAGCTTGCTTTCAAAGACAAAAATTCCGCGCTCGAACAATATGCTTTTCTGAAAAAAACAAACGAAAATCTTGCCGAAAAATTATTTCAAACGATCTTTCGTGGAAATATTCTGAATACTAAACAACAATGAAATCGAGTTAATTCATCGTTTCCAAAATCGCTTTAATATCGTCTTCGGTCGTGTCGGGATTGATAAAACACAGCCGCGCGACCGTTTCAAATTCGCTGCCTTTGCGCACTTTGGTCGGTGCGACGAGCGCGAAACCTTCCTTGTGATTTTTGTATGTCCAATTTCGATAATCTTCCGGCGACCAACCCAAACGGCGAAACAAAACGCACGAAAGGCTCGGCTCGCGGACTAATTCGGTGGTTTCGTTTTCGGTAATGAATTTTCCGGCGATGTTGGCGAGTTCGATGCCGCGTTCGATCGCTTGTTCGTAGCGAAGCGTTCCGTGCATTGCGAGCGAAAACCATAAAGGCAAACCGCGAACGCGGCGCGTTAATTGGATTTGGTAATCGGTCGGATTAAATCCTTGTGCGCCTTCGTCGGAAAAAATGTCTAAGTAAGAACCTTCCTGCGAATGCGCCGATTTTGCCTGTTCGGGATCGCGGTAAATCACCGCACCGCAATCGTATGGCGAAAAAAGCCATTTGTGCGGGTCTATTGTAATTGAATCGGATTTTTCGATTCCGTTGAAAAGATGCCGAACCGATTTTGCAGCGAGCGCACCGCCGCCGTAAGCCGCGTCAACGTGAAACCACAGATTTTCACGTCTGCAAATGTCGGCGATTCCGTCGAGATCGTCAATAATTCCGGCATTTGTCGTGCCGCCGGTTGCGATCACGGCGAAAACTCTTGCGCGATCTTCCTCAGTTAAATTTTTCAGCGTTTCTTCTAATTGCGCGGCTTCAAATTTATCTTCGGTCTGCACCGAAATCACGTCAACGTCGATGACTTTCGCCATTGCGCGAACCGACGAATGCGCCGAAATTGCAGAAATTACGATTCCGCGTTTCGTTTTTCGCGCGTCGTCTTTACTTCGCCAATTTTCACGCGCCGCAACCATTGCCGAAAGATTCGCTTCCGTTCCGCCGCTCGTAAAAACACCGAACGCGCCTTCGGGCAAACCCGTCAGCGAAACGAGCCATTTCATCGCCTGATTTTCGGCGAAAATACAACCCGCGCCTTCGAGCCAAAACGCGCCGTGAACATTTGCGGCGGATGTGACGAGATCGAACATCGTCGCCGCACGCGTCGGCGAAGCGGGAACGAACGCGAGATGGCGCGGATGATTGATCGGAACGCTTGCCTTTATCAAAACGTCGCGGAAAATCGCAAAAGCCTTTTCGCCCGTAATTCCTTCGGGCGTAATGGTTTCGCCGACGAGTTTGTATAATTCGGATTCTTTTTTCGGAAACCCCAATTTCGGATTGTTGTCGGTAATTCGATTGATGGCAAATTTAATCACGTCGAGCGACATTTCCACCAAATCAATATCTACATTGTGCATAAAAAGTCAGAACCAACTGCGGTAGCGGATGGTTTAAGTTTAGTATTTCGTAACTTAATCAAACATCTGATTACCAAGTTGCGCGAATAAAAAGAATTTATTTAGCCGCAAATGAACGCAGATAGACGCTGATTTTATTTGATTTAATCGGCGTTCATCCGCGCAATCTGCGGCAAAATTTTCATTATATTTAAGCAATTTGGCTTAAAGTCATTGCATTAAACCGCCCGCTACCGCAAACGGTTCGGACTTGTTTATCTCGTAATTATCGGCAATTTTGTGATTTCCGACAATTTCGAACGAATGTTTTCGAGTTCGTCTTTAGAGATCGTTTTAATTTGCTTGAAATCGCCTTCAAACCCGACACTATTTCCGCGAGTTTCGACAAAATATTTCTTCGGTACAGGACGCGACGGCAGATTTAATTGAACTTCGTCGGGTTTTATTAATTGATAAATTTCGGCGAGTTTTTCGATTTCAAATTCGTTCGGCGAGCGCAAAATCATTGTTTGAATTGCAAGAAATCCGTCGAATTCGCGGCGCAGATCGAAAATCCCTGTGATGATCGATTCGAGCGAAATTCCGCTCACAGGACGATCAACGCGCTGTAAAATATCGTCTGACCAAGCATCTAATTTACAAAAAATCTTATCGGCTTTTGCCAGTTCGTGACGAACTTGTTTTTCGTGCAAAAGCGTCGAATTCGTCAAAACAACGATCGGTTTGTGCGTCAGTTTTTTAATTTCTTCGATGATTTCGCCGAGGTTTTCCGCCAAAGTAGGTTCGCCGCTTCCTGAAAAAGTTATCACATCAGCCGCTTGCCAATCCGTGTTTTGCAAATCTTGCAAAATCTTTTCGGTTGAAACAAAAACACCGCGCTCTTTCGTGACGCGGTGAATTTTTCCGAGCTGGCAATAAACACATTCAAAAGAGCAGATCGAATCGACGCAAAGCACATCAATTCCCAGAGACAAACCCAAACGCCAAGATTTCACGGGACCGTAAACGCTTGTCGGTGCTGCATTTGTCATACACCAAGATAATAACCCAAAACGACCGAAATTGCAGTCAGCGTTCCGTAAACGACTTCCCAAACGCCGATTCGCATCGCTTTGATCTTTGAACGATATTTTGAAAGTCCGATCGTCGAACGCACGAGCAAAACGGCAAACATCGCGGTTGTAATTAATGACGCAAAGCCTTTATATGTAAGCATTGCAACGAAAACAAACGCAACGAGATTTGCCAGAAACGGAATGATTTGTGAAAACTGCTTTCCTTTTTCGAGTTTCAGACGATTTCTGACATAAAGAATCGAGGGAATCAGCCGCGCAATAAAAATTCCCCAAAGCGTGACCGCCGCTGGAAACGTCCAATTATCTGCCAAAGCCAGAACCGCAATCGATGAAGAAACCGCGATCGAACCCGTTAATTCCGGCAAAACTTCACGGCTTTTGCGCGAAGCGTCGCAGTAAATTTGATAAACCGCGAAAGGCATCACGAAGAGAAACGGCAGAAAACTGTCGAGTTTTGTAAAAGCCAAACTTCCGACCGCGCCGAAAAGGGAAATCGAGCCGTAGATCAAAACGAATTTCAGCGCGACCGAAGTTTGCGGCAAATTGCGTTTGGCAATCCAATCATTCAACAAAACTTTCAACGGTTGACGCGCCAAAAATGCGCCGACGACGAGCAAAGTTATCCAAATCGCCGACGGTGAAAAAGCGATCAGAAGTCCGGCGATGAGCGGTTCAAACACAAAACCCCAAGAACCGTGTTCGAGCGGAAGTGCGATATTTTTGATCTTAATATTCGGTCTCATCGGAATTGCGGAAACATTGGCTGACATTGTTTTATACCTCGATTTTATAACATTTTCTATGCGTTCTTTGTAGTTCTGTGTGAGAAAAAATCACGCAGAACTACAAATATTATGTTCCTAATTTTTCAGTTCAAAGATTTCGTTTTCGAGCGCGATCGCACGCGGGAAAAGCACGTTGTTTTCGAGATGAATGTGGCGATGCAAATCTTTTTCAAACGCTTCGAGACGCGTGAAAAGTGCAGTAAAGCTCGGACACGCACCTTCGGGAATTTCGTAATTGTTAGAAACTGCGCGCATTTTTCGCAAAACGTCGCCTGCCGAATCGTGTTCGCGGAGCATCATCCCGACCGGATTTTTGACTGAACCGAAACACGGCATCGAAACGAAGTTGTCGCCGTTTTTGTAATTTTCGAGTTGGGTTATATACGGAAATAAAACTTGTTCTTCCTTCAAAAGATGCGGTGCGAGATCGGCGCAAAGTTCCGAAAAAAGTTCTTCGAGAGCGAACAGATATGGATTATGTTCGCCGTGTTTGTTGGCGACTTTTATCATCAGCGGCACGAGATTTTTGATTTCGTCGCGTGTGAAAACGTGATGGGTTTTTTCGATGTGATCGATCAAATCCTTCAAACTCGCTTCTTGAATTTTAGCAAGCTCACTTTCGTCCGAAGTTTTCAAACATTCGGAAATTTTGAGCAAAACGCTTTCCGTTTCAACGCCCGCAATTTCGCAGGCTTCGGAAAAATTTCTGTAACCGCCGCAGCAGTAATCGATTTTGTAAGTTTCAAAAACCTTTGTCGTCAAAGGCATCTCAAGTGCGATTTCGCGGATCGTTTTTGTCGTTAAATTATTCATCATAAATTCCTCCTAGAATTTTCAACAATTCAAGGTTAAGGCGGAATTTATTTTGAAAATATGATTGAAATCACCTTTTGAAAAAAATCCGTTTTTATTCTTCGCAAACGGCGTGATTTTTGGTCTTTTCAAAGATTTTTAAAAGTTCGGGCGTTGATTCGGGAACTGCAAGCCAAGCAAAATCAAAAGTTAAGGTCTTTTTCTTTTTGATCTGATATTTGATCGTAAATTGTGTGACGTAACAATCATTGCAGAAAGCGGCGTTGGTTTTGAAGGCTTTTTTGATCGTTTTGAAATCGCTTTTCGACATCAATTCGGAAATTTCTTTGAGCGGTTCGGCTTCGAGCGTTTTAATTTTGTTGTTGCAAATAAATTGTCCGTTTGAATTGAGCAAGCCGATGAATTTCGGTGCTTCGCGAAAAATTCCGCCGCCGCGTGTGATCGTGATCGTCCACGCACCTTGTTCTTCGGGCAAAAATAAATTTGAAAGCGCGGAAAAATCAGGCGATAAACGCTGAATTTCGGTCGCGTTGTCGGGAGTATTATTTTGAAAATCGGTTTGCGAAAATGAGTTGAAACAGAAAATAGAAACGAAAAACGCGATGAAAAATAAACGATTCAGCATAAAATTTTCTCCGAAAATTGAGTTTTGTTACGACGAATATTTTAACGCAAAAAAGTTGCGAGTCAACAAAAATTTTCAAAACTTTTGCTTAAATCGAAAGGCTCAAACAAAATTTTCTTTTTCTAATTTCAGCCATTTCAAAGCCGCGCCGTGAAGCATTTCGGCTTTTGTTTCTTCGTCGAATTTTGAATTTTCGATCAATTTCCCGGGTTCTAATTCGCCGAGCGGAAACGGATAATCAGTTCCCAAAGCGATTTTTTCCGCGCCGACGAGTTTGACCAAATATTCAAGCATCGTTTCGTCATGAACGAGCGAATCGAGCCAAAATTTTCCTAAATATGCGCGCGGATGGACATTGTTGTCGGGAAAAAGGTCTTGGCGAACTTCGAATCCGTGTTCGATTCTGCCCAAAGTGTAGGGAAACGAACCGCCGCCGTGTGCGAAACAGATTCGCAAATTTTTTAGCTTTTCCAAAACGCCCGAAAATATCAGACTGCAAATTGTGCGCGAAGTTTCGGCAGGCATTCCGACGAGCCACGGCAGCCAATATTTCTGCATATCTTTCTCGCCCATCATTTCCCAAGGATGCACGAAAACTGCCATTGAAAGTTCTTCGCAAGCCGCAAAAAACTCGAAAAATTGCGCTTTGCCCAAGTTCAACTGATTGACGTTCGAGCCAATCTGAACGCCAACGAGACCGATATTTTTACAGCGTTCCAGTTCGGCAATCGCAAGTTTGGTATCTTGAAGCGGAATTGTTCCCAAACCTATAAATCGTTTCGGATATTTTTCGACGATTTCGGCGATTCCGTCGTTCAAAAACTTCGATGTTTCGGCACAATCTTCTGCTTTCGACCAATAATTGAACATCACGGGAACGGTCGAAAGAACTTGGACATTTACGCCGAAATCGTTGCATTCTTCGATACGCTTTTCCGCTGACCAACAATTATCTTCGATCTCGCGGAAAAAATGCCCGTCGTCCTTCAACATTCGCGCACAGCAAGGTTTGTGATGCTCGAGCGTGATAAATCCGCCGTAGCCGAATTTTTCCTTCCAGCGCGGAATGTCTCGCGGCAAAATATGTGTGTGAATATCAATTTTTAGCATAAAAAAATAACCTAAGTTTCGGGACTTAGGTTATTAAAAATGAAACCGGAAAGCAAAACAAGGAATCTGGAGAAAACTTATTTGTTACGATTTCCCATCGATTTATTGCCGCCTTCTTCGGTCAGATTCATTTCCGTAAGCTCATCATTTACCGTAATTATCTGCGGCGTAAATCGAAAATTTTTCGAGCGGACGAGCAAAACATAAGTTTCGCCGATCTCGATTTCGCTGAATTTATACATTCCGAAACTTCCCGTCGAAACGGTTCGCAGGTTTCCGCCGCTGTCGATCAAAATAACTTTTGCGTTTTTGATGCCTTGATTTTGCGCGTTCAAAATTCTGCCGCTGACACTGACATTGGCGGCGGTTGTCGGTGAAAACTCGAAAGCGCCTATGTCGGAATTATCGCCGCCCGGCAAATTTGCCGCCAACGTCGAATCTACAAATCGCGATAATCCGCGTTGATCGGTCTTTACATCCGCACCGGTCGTTCCTTTGTCAATCGCCGGACTCGTCGGTTGGAGCGCGTGTGTGCGTGTAAATCCGCCGTTATCGGCGAGCGGCAGGAGCAGAGGATCGAGCGGCGCAGCAGCCGTACCGATTAGATCGGGGAGAAATAAATCCAGAGAAAAAGTTGATCCCGAACTATTGCCGAGCAGATTAAAACCTTTGGAAAAAACTCTCCCTTGGATGTCAGGCGCGTTGCTGTTGACAGTGTTTTTCGCAAAGATCGAACCTCGCGCATTTATTAGTGCCACACTGCTTTCGTTGAATAAACCGCCGCCGCCGTCAGGAGCTGAATTGAATGCGATCGTGCAGTTTGTAATACTGACGTTGCCGTTGCTGAAAAAAAGTCCGCCGCCTTCATCTGCCTGATTTCCCGAAAAAGTGGAATTCGCAAGTGTGACAGTTCCATTTAAGCTAAATATGCCGCCGCCTTGAAGCGGTAATCTGTTGGCGGAAATCGTGCTGTTTTTCACGGTGAGATTTCCCGGGTTTTCATTGTAGATTCCGCCGCCATTTCTCTGAGCCTGACTGGAATCGATCGTGCTGTCAATAATTGTCGCCGTAGCCTTATTATGAATACCGCCGCCGTCTGTGGTAGCAGTGTTTGATGAAAGATTTACGCGATTCAAGTTGAGCGTACCGACATTTGAGATTCCGCCGCCAAATGTCTGTGACTGATTGCCGGAAACCGAGCCGCCTGTCATTGTCAATGTTCCCGAATTGTAGATGCCTGCGCCGCCGAGTTTGGCGGTATTTGCGGTGATATTTACGTCGTTTAAAGTCATTATTCCTTGATTATAAACGCCGCCGCCGCTTCCGCCGCCATTAGCCGAGCCTGGAGCATCATTGAGATTTATCATTCCTCCGATAATCTCGGCTTTGCTATTACTAAAAATTCCGCCGCCGTCCATATCGTTTCTGCTCGACCGATTGTTTGAATAATTCGAGTTGATACTCCGAAAGACGGTTGTATCCGTTGCACTAACTCCGCCGCCTCTGGTTCCGGCTTGATTATTTACCACATTACTGTTTTGGATGAGTAAGGCTGCATCGAAAGTCGGAGTCGGACCGCCTACCGGATTCGTAAATGAGATTCCGCCGCCTTGCCCGGCTGAATTATTTGAGATCGTCGAATCGAAAATACTTAAGATGGTGTCTTGCTGAAAAGCAATTCCGCCGCCTGAATCGGTAGTAGTATTCCCCGAAATCACACTGTTAAAAATAGCGAGTCGTCCTCGTTCGAGAAAAATTCCGCCGCCTCCGACTGTACTGCTCGTAAACCCGTTTGTGATCGTTACGCCGGAAATCGTCACTGCTGAGCCTAAATTGCTGAGCCGAAAAACGCGAACGGCATTGTTTCCGCTGATCGCGAGTTGACTCGCGCCGGGTCCGTTAATGAGCAGTCTTTTGTTGGCAATATTAAGTTCGCTCGACAGCACGATCGTGCAGGGACAACCCGTTAGATTAAAATCGATCGTGTCGCCGAATGCTGCCGCCGCAATTGCGCCACGCAAACTTCCGCCACCGCTGTCATTCGTGTTTGTCACCGTAATCGTTGCCGCAGAAATGGTTGTAGTAAATAAAATCGCCAACCAAATGATGTTAAAAAAAATAGTAGATTTCATCACCGAAATAAGCGGTAAATTGTTAATTTTCAGACAGTTAATATGATTCATTTAAGTTCGTTCAATTTTCGTTCAAAGCCGTCAAATTCAGATTTTCGATCGACTCGGAAATATTCAAAACTTGCGCATTGAAAACGTATTTTTTCGATTCGACCGCAATCACGCAGGTTTCGCCGACGGGAATTTCAACGAAACGGTAAAAGCCGAACGAATTGCTGATTGCTATCCGCGTTTCACCGTTCGGCAAAGTCAAAACGATCTTTGCGCGTGAAATTCCATTTCCGTTGGCGGTTGAAATTCTGCCGCTGACGGAAACATTTGCCGCTGTCGGCGAAGCGATCTCAAATGCGCCGATGTCCGAACCGTCGCCGCCGACGGCGTTTGCGATTGCGGGATTGTCATACGGACGGAAAACTCCGCGCTGATCGGTCGTGACGGGCGCGAGCAGATTTTCGGCAAACGGCGTGTTTGCCGCGCTTCCTTTGTCCGCCGCCGGACTGGTTGTTGTAATTCGGTGCGTCGGTGTTCCGCCGCCGTTGTTTGTTAATGCCGTATCGATCACCGAAGAGATCGAAATCGTTCCCGCGCCGCTGTTGCCGACCTGATTTCCGTTCAAACCGTGCGTGATTCCGCCAGAAGTTGCGGCGTTTCCGATGATGTTGTAAAACGCCGTCGTGACGTTGTTTCCGCCGATGTCGCTTGCCGTCGGGCTGCCGCCGGCAGAGCGGTTGAAATTTCCGGCGATGATATTGTTTCGCAGATTCGCGGGAAATGTGGCGGAAGCATTTGTATAAATTCCGCCGCCCGAACCGAAAGAATTATTGTCAAAGTCAGCGCGGTTGTTGGTGATGGTCGAATTTATTAAGTTTATCGTTCCGCTCGACGCATCGATTCCGCCGCCGAAGTTTGATGTCGTATTGCCTGAGATCGTACTGTTGACAACGGTCAAAATCGTCGAAAAATTTCCGCCGGATTCGATTCCGCCGCCGTTCGAGGTCGAAGTCGAATTCGAGATCGTGCTTTTTTCGATTAGCAAAACGCCGTCGTTGAAAATCGCGCCGCCGCTTCCGTCCGCCAAACTGTCTTTGACGTGAACGGATGAAAGCGTCAGATTTCCGCTGTTCGAGATCGCGCCGCCGTTGCCGGTTTTCAAAACGGAATTTGAAACGGTCAAACCTGCAATTCTCACGGTTGCACCGTTTGAAATTCCGAAAACGCCGTTCAGGCTGTTTCCTGCAAGAGTCAATTCGCTTGCGCCCGGACCTTGAATTTCAAGATTTCTGGCGATCGTCATCGCGCTTCCGACATTGATCGTGCCCGTCACGGTCGGCGCAAAAGTTATCAAGCTTCCCGCACACGCGCCCGAAATCGTTTGCCGCAAACTGCCCGAACCGCTGTCGGCATTGTTTGTCACCTGATAACTTAATAAAACTCCGCAAACCGAATGAGTTTCGACGGCTGAAGAACTTGCGATAAAATTTGTGTCGCCTTCGTAAAACGCGGTCAGCGAAAAGCTTCCGCTGGTCGAAAACGATAGAACGCATTGACCCGTGGCGACATTTGCGGTGCAGGAATTTGTTCCGTCCGTAACCGTTACGTTTCCGGTCGGCGTTCCTCCGCCGGGCGAAGCGGCAGTTACGGAAAACGAAATCGTCACGTTTTGTCCGATATTTGAGGGATCGGGCGTATCTGCCGTGATCGCCGTGACCGTGTTTGCCTGATTGACCGTATGCGAAATCGGAGCAGAAGCAGGACTCGGATTATAGTTCAAATCGCCGTTATATGTTGCCGAGATATTTCTCGAACCGATGTAATTGCTCGGCAAATTACAACTCGTTGCGGGCAAATTGATCGTGCAATTATTCGTGCCGTCTGTCACAGTAATTGTTCCTGTCGGTGTTCCGCTGCCGGGTGAATCGACGGAAACATTCGCCGTCACCGCGTAATTTTGACCGAAAACGGTCGTCGGAACTAAAGAAGAAACGGAAACGCTCGTATCGGCTTTCAAAACATTGTGCTGAATCGAAGCCGACACCGGACTCGGATTGTAATTTGAATCGCCGTTGTAGGTTGCGGTCAAATTTTTGTTTCCGGTAGTAAAGCTCGTCAAAGTGCAGCTCGTTGCGGGAAGCGTCGCCGTGCAGGAATTCGTGCCGTCGCTGACGGTGACGCTTCCGGTCGGAGTCGGAACTCCGACCGTCGGGGGAACGCTTTGAACCGCGTTGAAAATAACGGTGTAAGGCTGACCGACAAGCGTCGGATCGGGCGTGTCCGAATTCATCGAAATCGATGTGTCGAGCTTGGTGATCGTGATCGAAGCGGCAGAGGCTTCATTATCGACAATTGCATTCGCAATGCCCGCGCCTGCCGCATTTGAATTAAAAGTCGCGGTTGCCGTGCCGTTTGCCTGAATCGTCGCTTGTGCGCCCGAAATCGTGCCGCGCACGCCGCTGAAAGAAATCGGCAAACCGATCAATCTGGAAATATTGGCGAGCGTCAAAACATTGTTCGCCGAATCGCGCAGAAAGCTTGCCGTCAAACCCGTCGATTGTCCCAACTGAATCGGATTTGTTGTTGGCGTATGCGCCAAAACGATGCGCGGATTGGTCGTGATATTCGCCGTGTCGCCGTCTGCCGAATCACAGCCCGCGTTGCCCGGTCCGGCATTGCAGCCCCACCAATTCTGCGTCGCGTCCGCCGCTCCGTTCGTGCCGCCGGGAGATAAATACAAACCCGTTCCGATGCCGCTCGTCGCCGTATTTCCGACGATTCTATTGAATTTGAAGGTGATCGCACCGGGCGAAAAACTTTTCACTGCGCCGCCCAAACCGTTGACCGGAGCCGCCGCTTGATTGCCTGTGAAAGTGTTGTTCGTGATCGTTACGTTACGCGGCGTTTGCGTTGTGCCGATCGTGACATTGACCGCGCCGCCCGCGCCGCTTCCGCCCGATAAATAGGCGATATTATTGGTAAATGTCGAATTCGTGATCGTCAAACCACCTTGTCCCGATGCGCCCGCAAGATTCAGTAAATTGTAATCGACCGCGCCGCCTGCGCCGCGATTCGTCGCCGTGCTTCCGGCGGTGTTGTTGTTAAAAGTACAGTTGTTGATATTCAAAAATCCGCCGCCAGCCCATTCGACCGCGCCGCCTTTGGCAGTGTTGCTGATAAGGTCGCCGTTGTTTTCAAAAATGCTGTTCGAGAGATTCAAAACATTTCCCGCGCCGC
>DAITPE010000083.1:0-13563 GCA_036833775.1 Pyrinomonadaceae bacterium
GGAAAGACTGCTCAAATTGGTTGACGATGCAGAACGTCCGGTTCAGTTCGTTTTTGCCGGAAAAGCGCATCCGCAAGATCGTGTCGGCAAACAGATTTTACAGCAATTGATGAGCATCAATCACGATTCGCACTGGCAGAAACGTGCGGTTTTCATCGAAGATTACGATCAGGAAGTCGCGCGTTATCTCGTGCAGGGCGTTGATGTTTGGATGAATGTTCCGCGCCGTCCGATGGAAGCTTCGGGAACGAGCGGACAAAAAGCGGCGATGAACGGCGGTTTGAATTTCTCGATTCTCGACGGTTGGTGGATCGAAGGCTACAACGAAGTCAACGGTTTTGCGATCGGCGATCTGAGTGATTCGGACGACGACACGATGGATCGTGAAGACGGCGCGGCGTTGTATGAAGTTCTTGAAACGCAGGTCATTCCCGCGTATTACGAAAAGGACGAGAACGGTAATCACAAAGAATGGATTCGCCGTATGAAGAACGCTCTGGCGACATTGACCACGCAGTTTTCATCGGATCGAATGGTCAAAGACTATTTCGAGAAAATCTATTTTACGGATTAAACAGTCCGAAAATTTCAGATTCGAACGTATAACTTTTTAATTGTTAATACGTTTCAAATTATGGATAATGGAGATTCGAGAGTTTATTTCGGATTTCCATTTTTTTGTTCAGACAAATTGAGTATTTGATAAAAAGCAAAGATTTACGGCTAAGATCGCGCGTTTTGCAGTTTTGAGTAGTGTTACATTCGACGATATTACGTAAATATCATCAATATTACGCGAATATCGTTAATATTTCGTAAATATCGTCGATATTACGCAAATGTCGACGATATTTACAACCGTTTTCAGCGAGTCTTTACAGTTTTTATTGAATTAAGTTCAATTTTCTTAACATTTTACAAGCTTTTCGAGCAACAATATGAACAACAACGAATTCAGAAAAGGCGTGATTCATCCCGTCGAATGCTTTAAAGAAGGCTGGGAACTTATCAAAAACGAATATTGGATGTTTTTTGCGATCAGCCTTGTCGGTGCATTGATCGGCGGCATCTCGATGTATATTCTGCTCGGCGCGATGATGTGCGGAATGTATTATTGTTTTCTGCAAAAGATCGACGGAAATCCCGTTTCGATCGACGGGCTTTGGAAAGGTTTCGGCGTGATCGCGCCTTCGTTGATCGTGACGGTTTTTATCGTCGTTCCGATGTTCGTTTTAATGGGAATCATCTACGCGCCGCTCATTATGGCGGCGGCGATGGGCAGTAAATTGAGCGCGGACGAACTGACGCAACTGTTTTTCGGCGCGTTTGCCGTCGATGTTGTGATTGCCGTGATCATGACCTGTTTTCACACGCTCTTGCTGTTCTCATTTCATTTGATAATTGACCGAAAACTCGGCGGAATTCAAGCGATGTTGACGAGCGCGAAAGCCGTTTGGCAAAATCTGAGCGGCGTTGCAGGTTTGCTCGGCGTGGCGATTCTGCTTTCGATCCCGGCAATGCTGACATGCGGTATCGGCGTTTATTTTCTGCTTCCGATCATGCTCGCGGGCTACACGGTCGCATACCGCAAAATGTTTCCGGCGATTTCCGGCAATTTTAATCCGCCGCCGCCGAATGCTTATTTATAATTTTTATGAGTGCAAATTTTATTAAACTTGATTCGCTCGAAACTTTGGAAGAAATTATCCAAAGTTCGAACGAAAAACCCGTAGTTTTGTTCAAACACAGCGTTACTTGCCCGATCAGCTTCGATGTTTACAACGAAGTTTCAAACGTCGGCAAGGATATTTATCTGGTCGTCGTGCAATCGGCGCGCGCGATCTCGAATTCGATCGCCGAAAAAACCAACATTCGCCACGAATCGCCGCAAGCGATAATCTTGAAAAACGGCGAAGTCGTCTATCACGCTTCGCATTACGATATTTCTTCGGACGACATCGAAAAATTCGCGCAAAACTGAAATTTATGATCGAACCTTTGCAAATTAAAGAAGAAAGCGACCAAGAAATATCGATTCAATGGTCGGACGATGCCGAAACAAAATATTTCGCCGCACAGCTTCGCCGCGCTTGCCCGTGCGCAAGCTGCGTCAACGAATGGACGGGCGAAAAGATTTTGAAAGACGAAAACATTTCCGACGAAACGAGCTTTTCAAACGTTTCACTGGTCGGCAGATACGCGTTGAACTTCAGATTTTCTGACGATCACGAAACCGGAATTTATACTTTTCCATACTTAAGAAAGTTGGCGGAATAAATATTATTTTGCTTAATCGGAAAACCGTTAGAATTATCAGTGTTTTAACTGTTATAATTTTAACGGTTTTATTTATGCAAGAAAGAGATATTTTCGACGAACGCCAAGAATTGAAACGCGCAAGTTTTTCCTGCCCGTTTTGCCGTGAACGAAACGAATACGACGTGCGCTGGATGAAACGTACGAAAAAGAAAAATGCGCCGCGCCATTTGAACCAAGACGACCGCGCCAGATACGATAAATCGCGCGATTATATGGTCAGAATGGACGACGTTTTGATGTGTAAAAATATGCGCTGCCGGAAAAGATTCGAAATTCCGTCATCGCAATCCGTGGTCTTTATTTAATTTTTCAAAATGTTTGGAAAGCAGATTCGATATGCTATTCTAAAAATATAAAAAATCAAGGGGGATTTTATGAGTAATAACGAGGACAAAGATATGATTTCGGGAAAAGATTTGGAATTTTACGAAAAAGAAGAAATACCGGACGAAGAAATCAAGGAATTAATGGACGAAGAAATCGCACACGCGCCGTCTGCGCCGAGCGAATTGGCTGAACGCCTGCGCGAACATCATTCTTCATCGCCTGCCGATTCGGGCGGCGACATCGATGCAGATTGGGAAGAAGTAAACAGTTCGGGTTCGGAAGCCGTTTTCGGACATAACCCGACGCCTGATCAATCGGATGTCGAAGAAAATGCACACGCAATGGGCATCGATTTTGAAGACAACGAACCGCTCGACATTCTCGAAAAGATGGAAAAACGCGACCGAGATCGTTTTGAGTTAAACGAAAACTCAAAATCCGGCGGCGATATGATTTAACGGACAAATCGAATTAAAAACAAAAAAGCGAACCGAAATTTAATACGGTTCGCTTTTTTTTCGTTAAAAATCAATTTCTAGTAGATCGTGAAACTGAACTGAACTGTTTTCGTCACGGAAACCGGACTTCCATTGACCAATTTAGGTTCGAATCTGATCGCACGAGCCGCCGCGATTGCTTGTTCGGTCAACCCGTAAGGCAAACCGCTGACAGGCGAAATGCCGCCGATCTGTCCCGAAGCCAAAAACGTAACTTTCAATGTAACTGTTCCTTGAACATTATTTTGACGTGCGGCATCTGTGTAATTCGGACGCGGACGCGAAATAATTCTCATTTCCTGCGTAACTGCGGGCGGTTTCGGTTTGGTCGGCGGCGGTGGCGGCGGCGGTGTTCCGTTGCCGTCACCATTGCCGTTACCGTTTCCGTTTCCGTTTCCGTTTCCGCTTCCATTACCGTTTCCGTTACCTTCACCGCCGCCGAATCCGCCGCCTTGTCCGCGACCGTCGCCGCCGCCCATTCCGCCGCCGCGACCCGAACCGTCTGAAAGTCCTTGAATACCGTTCGGTAAACCATAGCGTTCATTCGTGATCTGGCGTTTGTTATCTCCTTTGGTTGCGGCTTGAATCGGAATCGCGGGTTGCGAAACTTGATCCATTTTGCTCGAAGGCGCGATTTGCGGGTCTTTTTCCTGATTCGCCAATCTACCTTTTGAAACAGGGTCTTTTTCTTCTTTTCCGCCGCCGCCGCCGCCGCCGCCGTCATCCTTATCTTTTTTCGGCTTTTCTTCGGGTTCAACAGGAACGGGTTCGACTTCAGGCACGAAGGCAACTAAATCTCCTTGTTCAATCGCCCCAACGCCGAGCTGTTTGTTGAAAATCGAATAAACGACGCCGCCGAGCATTACGAAACACATCAAGACAAAAGTTCCGAGTAATAATGCGTTTCTCTGCCCGCCGTTCTTTTCTTCGATAACGGTTACGTAAAAACCGTCGCTGCGCGGTGCGTCTTTATGGAAACTGCCGTTTGCCGATTCTGAAAAATTTGAAGATTGACTAAAATTCCCCGCCGAAGCTCCGGCACCGGCGGCAAATGTTTTAGTTTCTTCTTCTTCTATTTCTTCTACAGTTTCTTCGACGATTTCATCGATCTGCGGTTCGGGTTCGGAAAATTTTTCCGTAAATTCCTTGGTCGGTTCTTGCGGATAACTTTCTGCCGCGATCGGCGGAACGATCGCCGGCGGCGTTTCGACAACTTCGTTTTTGACCGTTTCGAAATTATCGGTTTTGGCTTCCTGAATCGAAGGTTTTTCTTCTTCCGAAACTTTATTTGTCTGCGGAATATACGTTTCACCGATCTGCGGAATCATTTCAAATGCCTGCATTTGCTTTCCGCAATTCGGACAAAACGAAAATTTCTCGGCAAAACCTTCTTCACAAGAACTGCAATATTTTACAATTTTTCCCATCTTCCAAGCCTCTCAAACTTTCTGTTTTGAATTAAAACCTTCAGAAATGCTCTAAATATTATATCTTGTTTTTGACAGATGTTAAGTATTATCGGGTTAAAACACTCAACTTAACAGGATACAACACATTCATAGATGCCTTAATCGTTTGACGAGATGTCTATTGGCAACTAAAATTTTCTTTTGCTGTCGGTCGAAAATTCCATTTTAGTTTCGCTTTACAACAATTTTTCAAAATTCGGCAACTAAAAGGAAGTGTCTTTTTATTTTCGATATAAATACGATGAATAAACCATTTATTTTTTATAAACCTTTTTTCGTTTTTGCATTTTTACTGATTTTTTCGATTAGTAATTTTGCCCAAACAACTATTTCGGCAGCTCCGCAACAGGAGAAACTTCTTAACGGATTGAAGGTTTTGACGTGGCGCACGCCTCAAGCCGACAAAGTTACCGTTAAGATTCGAATCCACAGCGGCGCGGCTTTCGATCCGCAAGGAAAAGAAGGTTTGATGAATTTACTTTCGGAAAACATTTTTCCGAATCAAGCCGCACGCGATTTTTTTGTTGAAGATTTAGGCGGAAGTTTCGAGATCGTCAATAATTACGATTATATTCAAATAAATACTTCGGGAAATTCACAAGAATTTTTAACGATCCTGCAAACTCTGGCAAATGCCATAAATAATATTACCATCGATAAAGAAACGACTTTGAAATTAAAAGCCGCGCAGATCGAAAAAATCAAGGAAAACGAAAAAAATCCGTCGTTTGTTGCCGATCACGCCGCTGCCAAAAGATTACTTGGAACATTTCCCTACGGCAGACCTGAAAACGGAACTTTAGAATCGCTTCAAAAGATCGATTTTGCCGATATTATTTATGCCAAAGACCGTTTTTTAACCGCCGATAATGCGACGATCGCAGTTATCGGCGATGTAAAATCCGATTATGTTATGCGCGCCGTCAAAAGATATTTGGGCGGCTGGCAAAAATCCGAAAACCGCGTTCCGTCAAGCTTTCGTCAACCCGACGATGCCGACACAAAACCGTTATCGATTATGATCGACGGAAGTGAAAATTCTGCTGAAATCCGCTTTGCAAGGCGCGGTCTGGCAAGAAACGATAAGGATTTTGCAGCTTCGAAAATTTTCACGAACATTTTGCAAAATCGCCTTCAATCAACATCGTCGAAAAATTCATTCGTAAAAAATGAAGAACACATTTTGCCCGGTTTGCTGATTTTCGGTTACAAATCTGAAAATAACGAAAAACTTTTGGATATTACGCCATTGTTGACAAAAGAAATCACGAATGAAGAATTTGTGAAAGCTCAAACTGCTGTTTTGGATGAATTTAAAGCCAAAAATCAAGCCGATCTCTGGTTGGATGTAGATACATTCAAACTTGTTTCCGCAGGCGATGAAGCGAAAACTTTTAATAATACAACTTTGGCGGACGTTCAGCGAGTTGCTCAAAAATTAGCAAAAAATCCGTTCGTAACAGTTTCCGTAATTCAGAAAACCGCTGAGAGTAAAACAAATTAATGGCAAACGATAGAACTGCAAACGAAATCGCTCACGCCAAAGCCGTCCGCGAAATGTTTTCGGGAATAGCCAAAAAATATGATTTTTTAAATCATTTTCTTTCCGTAAATATCGACAAACGCTGGCGCAGATTAGTGAGAAAAAAACTCGAAACGATTCTTGCGGACGAAAATTCGGTCGTTTTGGATGTTGCCTGCGGAACGGGCGATCTTTCGGTCGAGCTTCAAACAAACGCCAAAGCAAAAGTTTTCGGAACGGATTTTTGCCGACCGATGTTGGCGATCGCTTTTGATAAAAACGCCAAAAACAACACGCAAATTCCATATATCGAAGCGGACGGAATGAATCTTTCCTTTGCCGACAACAGTTTTGATGCCGTCACGATCGCTTTCGGATTGCGAAATTTTTCAAATTGGCAAGACGGTTTGAAAGAGTTTCACAGAATCTTGAAAAAGGACGGAAAGCTCGTCGTTTTGGAATTTTCGACACCGATCGTTCCCGGCTTTAAACAGCTTTTCAATCTATATTTTACGCAAGTTTTACCCAGAATCGGCGGCGCGGTCAGCGGTTCGCGCGGTGCGTATGAATATTTACCCGATTCGGTTTCGCGTTTTCCCGACCAAAAAGGTTTGGCGGAAATGTTTGAAAAAACAGGATTTTCCAACGTCGAATTTCAAAACTTAACCGGCGGAATCGCGGCAATTCATTCGGGAATCAAGTCTTAACGGTTTGTCTGTAAGTGGTTTTCGTTATAAAATTTCCCTGCATTTAACCGACTTAATGAAATATAAAATTCTCAATTTTCTGCGTCAATTGCTGTTGACGCTGCTGGTCGTTTTTACGGTCGTTTCTTTGGTGACGCTTTTGATCGAACTCGTTCCGGGCGATCCGGCGACCACGATTTTAGGCGAAACGGCAACGCAGGAACAGCTCGATAATTTCCGCATCAAACACGGACTCGACCGTCCCGCGTTTTTCTTTACTTACAATTCGGAAAAAGGTTTTAAATGGAACGGAATTGATAATCGCTACGCAGATTATTGGCTCGGATTGATGAAAGGCGATCTCGGAAAATCTTTCCGAACTGACAGACCCGTTCTCGATATGATTCTCGAACGCTATCCGTCAACGATCGAACTCGCGCTGGCTTCGATGCTGATCGCAATTTCGATCGCAATTCCACTCGGCGTTTTAGCGGGAAAAAACAAAAATTCGCTGATAGACAATTTTTCTTCGTTCATCGCATTGCTCGGCATTTCGCTTCCGACTTTCGTGATCGGACCTTTTTTAGTTTATCTTTTCGCAGTTAAATTTCCGGTTTTCGCGGCAACGGGCAGCGCAAATCCCGAAGACATCGTGCTTCCAGCCGTGACGCTCGGCGCGGCACTTTCGGCGATTTTAACTCGAATGGTTCGTTCCTCCGTGATTGAAGAACTCGGCGAAGATTATGTCCGAACGGCGCGGGCGAAAGGTTTGAGCGAACGAACCGTCGTTTACAAACACGTTTTAAAAAACGGATTGATTCCCGTCGTGACCATTTTGGGTTTACAACTCGGCGTTTTGATGGCTGGCGCAATTATCACGGAAAAGATTTTCAGTTGGCAAGGTTTAGGATTACTTTTACTCGACGATGGCATCAACAAACGCGATTATCGGCTCGTGCAAGGATGCGTTCTTGTAATTTCCGTGACATATATTTTGGCAAATTCTTTAACTGACTTAGTTTACCGCTGGCTCGATCCGCGAATCAGGCTTTCGTAAATTTTCGATTTGCAAATTGCGATTTGCGATTGAATTTATTTGAGAAACATCGGTTTCCAATTCAAAAGCTTTCATTCAATCGAAAATTGCAAATCGAAAATTACAAATATAAATGAATCGTTTAACTTACATCGGCATTGCAATCGCAGTCATTTTTATTCTGGCGGCGATCTTTGCGCCGTTTATTGCGACGCACGACGTGACCGCGCAAAACCTTTTGATGCGATATGCTTCGCCTTCACCCGAACATTGGTTCGGGACGGATTCGCTCGGGCGCGATGTTTTCTCGCGTGTTATCTTCGGTGCGCGAATTTCTTTGCAAGTCGGAATTACGGTCGTCACGGTTTCAACCGTCATCGGCACTGTGATCGGTGCAATTGCCGGATTTTACGGAGGTTGGGTAGATAAATTTCTTTCGGGTTATCTTTTCAACGTCGTGCTTGCATTTCCGGGTTTGCTTCTCGCGATCGCAATGGTTGCATTCTTGGGCGCAGGTCTCGGCAAACTCATTTTCGCGCTTTGTGTGATCGGTTGGGTCGGCTATGCGCGCGTCATTCGCGGACAAGTCTTAAAAGTGCGCGAATACGATTTTGTCCAAGCGGCAAGAGCTTTGGGCGCAAGCAATATGCGGATTTTGTTTACACATATTTTGCCGAACGCGATTCAGCCTTTGATCGTGCAGGCTTCGCTCGGAATGGCTGGCGCAGTTTTATCGGAAGCATCGCTTTCGTTTTTGGGGTTGGGAATTCCGCCGCCTGCGCCAAGTTGGGGAACAATGATCGAAGAAGCGCGCGGACTCGACATTTTATACAATGCGCCGCACGTTTTATTTTTTCCCGGCATCGCCATTGCGCTCACCGTTCTCGCATTCAACTTTATCGGCGATGGTTTGCGCGAATATCTCGACCCGAAACAACGTAAAAGATAGGAATTTCTGCCTGCGAAAGAAACGAAATGAACGAAAAAAATTAAAATAGATTTTCGTTCATTTCGTTTCTTTCGCAGGCAAATTTCTTAATCATTTTCTTATGAAAAATTACAGATTTTTTCCAGTCGGTGAAAATGCTTTGACGGTCGAATTCGGTAATGTAATCGACGAAAACCTCAATCGCCAAGTCATTGCGCTCGGCAAATATTTAACTGAAAATCCTTTTCACGGCTTGCTTGAAATCGTCCCGGCTTACGCTTCTCTGACGGTTTTCTTTAATGTTTTGAAAGTTAAAAAACATTATTCGAGCGGCTTGACGGCTTTTGAAACGGTCGGAAATCTTTTATCGAAACCACTCGAAAAACTAAAAACGCCGACGAAAGAAACATCCAAGCTCGTCGAAATTCCGATCATCATCGACGAAGAATCTTCGCCCGACCTCGCATTTGTCGCGGAGATTAATAAACTTTCAATCGAAAAAGTAATCGAGATTTTTCTGGCTGAAACTTACCGCGTTTATATGCTCGGTTTTTTGCCCGGCTTTGCATATATGGGCGAAGTTGATGCGCAAATTTCCGCGCCACGTAAAGAATCTCCGCGTCAGACGGTTCGCGCCGGAAGCGTCGGCATCGCAGGCACACAAACCGGTATTTATCCGTTCGATTCGCCGGGCGGTTGGCAAATTATCGGGCGAACGGAAATTAAACTTTTCGATCAAACAAACGAAAAGCCGACACTTTTTGAAGTCGGCGACAGTGTAAAATTCATCCGACTATAAAATGAGTTTATTAATCAACAAAACAGGGATTTTAACCACGATACAAGATTTAGGACGCACGAATTTTGCGCGTTTCGGCATCAATCCGAATGGTGCGATGGATCAAACGGCGGCAAGATTGATCAATGTTTTGCTTGCCAACGATGAAAACGAAGCTGTTTTGGAGATGCATTATCCTGCACCCGAAATCATTTTTGAAAAATCGGCAATTTTCGCGATCGGCGGCGCAGATTTAGGCGCAACGCTCGACGGCAAGCCGCTTGAAAACTGGAGAATTTATTATGCGGAAAGCGGAAATGTTCTAAAATTTACCGCCAGAAATTTCGGCAACCGCGTCTATCTTTCGATCAAGAACGGTTTCAAGATTCAGAAAGTCTTAAACAGCGCAAGCACGAATCTGACAGCAAATTTCGGCGGTTTTGAAGGCAGAACTTTACGCAAAGGCGACCGCATTTTCTTTACCGATGAATCGCAAACCGCGCCGAAACGAACGAATTTCAAGATTTCAAATTCGCTGATTCCCTTTTATAGCCGTTTCCCGACCGTCCGCGTTACAATGGGCGCGGAATTTGAAGATTTAAAGCCCGCAAGTAAACGACTTTTTCAGGAACAAACTTTCAGAATCACCAGAAAATCAAATCGGATGGGTTACAGATTAGACGGCGAACCGCTTTTATTGAAAACACCGCGCGAATTAGTTTCTTCCGCCGTCAATTTCGGCACGATCCAGCTTTTGCCCGACGGAAACATCATCGTTTTAATGGCAGATCACCAAACGACAGGCGGCTATCCGCGCCTTGCAAACATAATCAAGACCGACATTCCACTCGCCGCGCAGCTCGGCGCAAACGACAAGATCGGTTTTCATCTAATTTCGTTGGAAGACGCTGAAAGTTTGTTGATTCAATTTGAAAATGAATTCAAATTATTGAAAATCGGCGCAAAATTTCAAAATGGATAACCAGTAAACTCAAAATCAGTTCCGTGTTTAATTATCTCTAAATCTTTTAATTTCAATGCATTTTCGAGGGAGACCGCACCGTTTCCGCCGATCGCAAGCGGCGCAGAATGTCCGCCGATGACGATCGGCGCGACGATAAATGTCAGTTTATCGACCAATTTCGCATCGCAAAATGCGCCTGCCACTTCGGTTCCGCCCTCGACCAGAACGCTTTGCAGTTCGCGTTTGCGCAATTCTTCCAAAACTGCGTCCAGATCACGCGCATCGGCGCGCGCAACATCCACTCCGAAGCCCTTTAATGTTTCAATTTTGGCTTCATCATTCGAATTCGTGACGATCAACGTCGGCGTTTCCCGCGCCGTTTTAACTAAGACGGACTCAAACGGAATCCGCAAACGGTTATCCAAAACGACACGTACTAATTTTCGTCTGCGCGGCAAATTACTGCGGTCTGTCAGCGACGGATTATCGACAAACGCGGTGTTTCCGCCGACCAGAATCGCGTCGTGTTCGTGTCTTAAGCTTTGAACTTTGACAGCCGATTCCTTGCCCGAAAGCGTCGTCGAAACAGAATCCTTTAAAGAGATGCGACCGTCCAAGCTCATCGCCAACTTCAAATGCACGAACGGTCTGTTTTTGTTGTGCCAGACGCAAAATTTTTCATTCAGCCGCGCCGCTTCTTCGCGTAAAACGCCTGTCACGACCTCGATGCCGTTTGCGCGTAAAATGTCGAATCCCTGACCGGAAACGAGCGGATTCGGGTCTTCGATCGGGCAGACGACGCGTTTGATTCCGGCGTTTATCAGTGCGTCGGTGCAGGGTTTTGTGCGTCCGTGATACGAATGCGGTTCGAGCGAAACGTAAGCCGTGCCGCCTTTGGCGCGTTCGCCCGCTTGTTCCAACGCCAAAACTTCCGCGTGCGTCACGTTTTCGTAAATATAGCTGCCTTTGCCGACAACTTCGCCGTTTTCAGCGACGATCACGCAACCGACCAACGGCGACGGCGACACTTGACCGACTCCGAGAGCCGCCAATTCGAGCGCGCGCCGCGTCATAATCACATCAAATTCAGAATATTTTTCGTTCAAAATTAAACTCGCAGTGAAAATTTGAAACCACAGATTTTCACAGATACACGCAGATTTGTTTTTTTAGAATTTATCCGTGTTCATCCGTAAAATTTGTAACTACATTTTCCTAAAATTCATTATTCAAGACTGTTTTTCGTTCATTGTAAAGTTTCAAAATCAATTCGCCGAAGATCGTATTCGCCCACGCAAACCATTTGCGCGTAAAATCCTGCGGATTGTCGGGATTGAAAGATTCGTGCATAAATCCCGTTCCGGCGTGTGTTTGTTTCAGCATCGAAAGACACGATTTTATCTCGTTTTCATCAACGGAAGTCATCGCCCGCATAATGATTCCGAGATGCCAGACGTTTGTTTTGCCCGTGTGCGGACTGCCGACCGCGCTCGCAAATTTTCCGCGTTTGAAAAACGGATTATTGTCGCTCAACACGAATTTTCGCGTGTTTTGATAAATCTTGTCGCCCGATTTCACAAATCCCAAATACGGCAAAGACATCAAATTCGGCGCGTTTGCATCGTCCATAAAAAGTCGATTGCCGAAACCGTCAACTTCAAACACGAAAACTTTGCCGAAGTTTTCGTGTTCGATCACGGCATATTTATAAATCGCCGCTTCAACCTCTGCCGCCAAATCTTCGCATTCTTTAGCAAAATCGTTTATTTTTAGCGCGGCTCGAAAAATCTCTGCAAGATGCCGAAGTTCCACGACCGCAAAAGCATTTGAAGGAATCAAAAACGGAAACCACGTCGAATCGTCCGATGGGCGAAACGCCGAACGAATCAAACCGACGGGTTTTATAGGATTTCCCGTTCCGTCAAACGGTGGCGCGTCGATGTGAACGGTCGTATTGCGAATAAAAGTGTAAGGACTTTTTCCGTCCT
Organism: Pyrinomonadaceae bacterium; assembly: GCA_036833775.1. GTDB lineage: Bacteria > Acidobacteriota > Blastocatellia > Pyrinomonadales > Pyrinomonadaceae > JAJQRF01. The sequence goes on from DAITPE010000083.1 coordinate 12,515, forward strand.
TCAATTGTTCGACCTTGAAAGTTTTCACGATCAAACGCATCGCATTTTGCCATTCTTCATCAAAAGCGGAAATGTCGTTCGTCGCTTTCCAATATTGATATGAAAGACGCATCGCGTAGCAAAGCGAATCTACTTCCCACTTTCTTTCCAGAATTCCCGGCTTATTTTTCGGCAGATCGTCCCAGCCTTTTTCCGAATTGTCCTTCAAAAAAGCGTTCGCATAAGGTTCGAGCAAAATGCAAAATGCCTGCCGATGAATTAAACCTTTAATGAGATTCTGCAAATCTTTATCGTCTTTGACGAGTGAAAGATAAGGCGTCACCTGCGCCGTCGAATCGCGCAGCCAGAGCGCGTGAATGTCGCCCGTGATAACAAAAGAATCGAGTTTCCCAGCGCGTTCACCGATCTCGACCGTCGTATCGAGCGTGTTCGGATAACAATTTTCAAACATCCACGCGAGTTCTTTATCCTTGATCGCAGATTTTACCTCCGCGATCTTCGCTTCGACCGCTTTGGAAACAAATTTCCGCTTCTTCAACGGCGGACGACGGCTCACAAACTCGGAAGTTTGAGCAAAAACATCAATTTTATCCGCCAACAAAACCGAAGCGGCGGCAATTGCCGAATTTGTTAAAAAGGCACGTCTTTTCATTAGTTTTCTTTACCGCTCTTTTTTATCATTTCAACCGCTTCAGAAAGCGTTTCGTCAGTCACGCCTTCTAACACGACCTTGGTCAAAGAAATTCGAGCGGTCGAGCATAACTTTTTCCATCTCAACAATATCTTCTTCGGAAAAACCTTCGTAAATCTTTTCGGCTAATTTTTGTGTTTGCTCTGAATTCATATTCCTTTTTTTGTCATCGAAGATGACCGACAATATAGCCCAGCGAGAATCGCTGGGTTGTCGGTCAACCAAATTTCCGACGCTGAAATTGTCGCACAGTTTGCGGATTATTTGTTGCTCACTTTCAGCGAGCGGCGGATATTTAACTAATGACCCAGCGATTCTCGCTGGGCTATATTGTTTGTCGCCGTTGGCGACTTTTCCA